>CASDSC010000049.1 GCA_949283215.1 uncultured Alistipes sp.
CAGCCTGCAAAGCTCCAAGATAGAAGCTGGTGCACATTCCATCCGGGCCCCAGAATTCGATGTCATATGTGTTGTGGTGAGGTTCCTCTACCATACCTACATGACGCGGGTCCCAAGTGCGAATACCGTAGTCCATGCTGGCTTTGATCTGCGGATACATACGTTTGAGCCAAGTGTTGTCTCCGCTGATACGCCAGTCACGATATGCTTTCATGATACCACCGAGCTGGCCGTCCGATGCAGCGTAGAAACCGTGTCCTGTAGGACGGATCGGGAGAGCTGCACGGAACGTTTGGTGGCCTTCGGCATTTTGCGATGCAAAGAATTCGGTTTCACGGAGTGAGCGTTCGAGTACAGGGAACAGATGAGGAATAGCCTGAGCATAGTTCCATACGTGTGTACAAGATCCTTCGCAGCATCCGCCACCATCGCCGATACCTTCCCAGTTCCAGAGACGTCCGTCGTATTGACGCATTACAGTGGGTGATTTAGCGATTGAAAGGTTGGCAGCAACGGCTTCGATTACTTCAGCAGGCAGTGTCGAGCTGTAGAATGCATCGGTGAAGGCCTGTGATTTTTGTTTCAGATCGTTGTAATTTGCCGACCAGTAAGCTGTAACGTCATCAATTGATTTGAATTTGCTAGCATACCACGGTTTGAAATAGGGTTCAGAGGTGTCGAATGCAGGGATATCGGCTTGAGAATGACCCGATGCAGCTGTTACGACGCCACCGTTTTCACCACCGAGACGCATTTTTGTATTAGGAGCGTACCAAGCCATCATGACAGTGATAGTTTTTTCTTCACCCGGAGCCAATGTCACAGGGGTAAAGAGCGTAGCACCCGGTACATTTTCTTCGATTGGTTCGTTTCCAGTCGTGTCGCCAGACTTGATGGCGTTCCAAGCCATGGTGAAGCTATCCCACCAACCGCCACGGAACCAATGGTGGTTAACCGTAGTGTTAGGTTGGTCTGTCCAGATTGCGAAAGCTGATTCAGACTCTGATCTGTTGGGCAGTGAATCGCAAGTCAAGACAAAGCCATTGGGCATAGATTTGATCCGCATAGTTGGATTATCAGCCCAAACGAAGTTTTCTGATGAATAAGAGAAGATAGCGTCAACTTGTTTGTTGCTGTTATTCTTGAGTGTATATTCCAATGCTCCGACCGGAAGCGAAGAGTTGTCTTCGTCGCTAGGGATGAACGGGCTCCATGCGGTGAGTTGTACGTCAACCGGCATATCTTCGTCTTTCAGATCGATTTCAGCGAACGGGAATTTCGTGGTAAATGAAGTTTCGTGGAAACGAGGCAAGCCATACGAAGTATTACCTTGACCAAATCCATCTCCATGAGTTTTGAATACCTTGCGTCTGGGAACCTGTCCTTCCAAAACTTTGGCATTTCCGTCCTTGATTTTGAGGGCGGCGAACATACGCGGTTCGTTCGACAGTTCGGGGCGGTTGTGGATCGACATGTGAGAGATAGCGCCGTATCCTTCGATACAGAACATACCTGCACCCATACCTCCGATCGGCATAGCCACGTAGTTGAGGTATTCCCCTGTGTAGGGTTCATTGAAACCTCTGGTTTCTGTGGTTGTTTTGCAACAACCGACGGTAACCGCTGCAAGAGCACCGGCCAGCATCGATTTGCAAATCAAACTGGTAGTTTTTTTCATGATGTAGTTGTTATTGTGGTTAGTACAAAACATTCACCATACAAACATAAATGAAATAACTCAATTATGCAATCCTTGGAACTTCGTTTTTAGGGCACGAGGATCATATTTTGCCGGATGTAGTTGCGTGGTGTGAAAATTTGTTCTGAATTATTGCTGGGCTGTTATGTTTTTATCTTTTGCGGTTTAGTTTGATCTTTTTCGGTCCGTTGATTTTCGTAGTGCGATAGATTCGCAAAATGTCTTTAGGTATAGCAATGACTACTGTTTCGTGAGATTTTAGGCGTAAGGTGTATATGAAACAACGAACACCAAGACCAACAATCTTGGTGTTCGTTGTTTTGTTACAGTAGTTGCTTACTTATTTAAAATATTGCAAATTTCCTGATTGATATCGTGAATTCTCTTTTCGTCGACTTTGATCACTTTGCGGTCATAGGTCATCAAACCGTTTACTTCGATTTCCACATCAGTGGTTTGAGTGTATACAGCCGCAGTAAATCCTTTACGAGCAAGTTCCATCAACTGTTTTGCATATTTAATGTACTCGTCTGTAACTTCATCAGGTGAGCTGAACTGTATGTACCCCCAGTTTCTGTTGGGTTCCCAGATATGATCTTTCAGTACGAGGCCGATTCCACCATATTCGCCCATTGCGTTTGCACGCTGGTCATCGTACAAGTACATTTCAGGATGAGGATAGTTGTGCAAGTCGAGGATGTCGCCGCACGGGAAGAAGTTACCACCGCTGGCAGGGTTAACCAAACGTGACGGATCGTATGCTTTGGTCCATTCTGCAATTTCGACGGTGTTGTATTGGCCCCACGCTTCGTTGAAGGGAACCCATACGCCGATCGATGGGTATGAATACAGGTAGTCGATGATTTCTTTCCACTCTTTGCGGTAGTTGGCGTCCGATTCGGGAGTGCGGATCAATTCAGTAGCATCGAAATATTTACGGTTTTGCCATATGGGAGCTGCATCGCCGCTTGGCATATCTTGCCATACGATGATTCCCAGACGGTCGCAATGCGTATACCAACGGGCTGGTTCCACTTTGACGTGTTTACGAATCATGTTGAACCCGAAGTCTTTGGTTTTTTGAATGTCGTAAACAAGCGCTTCGTCTGTCGGTGCCGTGTAGAGACCGTCCGGCCACCAACCTTGATCGAGCGGTCCGAATTGGAACAGATCCTTGTTGTTGAGTTGCAGGCGTACGATATTGTCTGCATCACGTTTCATTGAGTATTTTCGCATTGCAGCGTAGCTATCGACTGCATCAACCGTTTTCCCTTTTTCCAATAATTTTACCTTGAGATCGTAAAGGAAAGGAGAATCAGGACTCCAGAGTTTTGCGTTGGCGACGGGCAGTTCAATTACTTGTCCGGCCAATGCTTTGTCCTGAGCCACGACATCCGTACCGTCTAACAGTTGGATTTCGACAATGTTGTCCATATCCCCTGTGGTTTCCACCTCGACGGTGAGAATCCCTTTGTCGATATCAGGGGTTGTTTTCAGATTGACGATATGTGCTTCATCGACGGGTTCTAACCATACTGTCTGCCAAATTCCGGTCACTGGGGTGTACCAAATACCTTCGGGATTGTTGACTTGTTTGCCACGAGGTTGATAGCCTGCATCTGTCGGGTCCCATACCCTGATCACCAGATGATTCTGTTTTGCCGAAAGGGCCGGAGTAATATCGAAACTGAATGGGGTATAACCGCCAGTGTGTTGTCCGACTTTGGTCCCGTTCACCCAGACATCAGCCTGCCAATCTACAGCCCCGAAGTTGAGCATTACTTGCTTGCCTTTCCAGTTCGAGGGGATTGTGAACTCGCGGCTGTACCAGAGTGCTTGTTTTTCTCCGACTCTCTTGCCGACACCCGAAAGACTCGATTCGACGGCGAAAGGTACGAGGATTTCTCCATCCCATTGTTCCGGTACACCTTGTGCGACAGGAGTAATGGCGTATTGCCACAATCCATTGAGGTTTTGCCAATCGGCGCGCTCCATGATGGGGCGGGGGTATTCGGGAAGTACGTTGTTTACGTCAATCTCTTCCGCCCATTTCGTTTTGATTCTGTCGCCCGCCGGAGCCCATTGGGCCAATGCAGGTACGGCTACCGCCAAGGCAAACATCGAAAGTAAGGTTCGTTTCATAAATTTTAGGTATTGTGTTGGTTATTGGTTGGTCTGCTTACGTGAATCGTATTGACAGTTGCGTGTCATCTGAACAGGTATGGCAAATGTAATATTAATTTTTTTTAAAAACAAATAACCCATTCGCAAAATGGGTTATCAGAATAATTCTGCACATGGTTCTCATGGTGGGAATGAATATGTCTGCCGTAGAAATCGGCGTGGTCTCAAAAATGGGTACTTATAGTTGTTTGATAATTTCTGCGTTGAGTGTTGTGAAGTCGTCAACGATCAAATCGTGACGCGTATTTTCGAGTAGTGATTGGGGGTTTGTCGTTGCCATGGCAATTACTCCCATTCCTCCTCGGTTGGCTGCCTCGATACCTGCCAAAGAATCCTCGATCACGACACATTCGGCCGGTTGGAGATTCAAAAGTTTGGCTGCTGTCAGGAAAATTTCAGGATCGGGTTTGCATTGGGTGACCATGTCGCCATCGACAATGGCATCGAACGAATCGCGAATATGACAACTGTCGAGTACGAAGTCGACATTGGCCTGTTGCCCTGATGAACCTACGGCACATCGTATTCCGGCGCGGCGCAAATCGGCGAGAAATGCCGTCAGTCCTGGGGTTGGTTCGATGGTTGCTGCATAGATTTCACGATAGATCGCCTCTTTTTCATTCG
>CASDSC010000050.1 GCA_949283215.1 uncultured Alistipes sp.
CAATTATACCGAAGCATTACGTAAAAAAGCGTATAGGAATGGTAATAAGGTGTTTGTGACAGATATTAGGCCTGGATTAGTCGATACCGACATGGCAAAAGGGGATGGGCTTTTTTGGGTGATGCCGCTTCCAAAAGTCGTTGCACAAATCGATCGCGCTATCGAACATAAAGTTCAGGTCGCTGTGGTGACACGGCGATGGAAATGGGTGGAATGTGTGATGAAATGGTTGCCTTTCGCACTATATAAGAATCTGTGATTGGCGCAAGGTGGAGATGCTATAGGTTTACTTGAGATTTGATTTTTAACTATTTGAAATAGAATGTGTTGATGATTGGCAGTGCTGTGAGTGTTGTTGGTAAATAGTTGGTAATAATGCATCACTGCAAGAACTCAACGGCAAGGAAAGATGGTGGCTCTCGCAGGAAACTAAACATCAGTTGTATATCGTAGATACAATATACAGGATTGTATTTCAATTGTTAATTGATTTGAAGGTGCATTGCACATTGAAATTATGGGAATAAGAAAGAAAATTTTGGTTGGATTCGTTAGCTTGGGCTTCCTGCTATTCTTCTCCGGAATGGTGTCGCTCGTCGAATTGACTCGATTGGGACGTTCAACACAGAACTTGCTCGAAACTAGTGCCAGCAATATGGAACAAGCGAAAAAAATGCTCGATGCCGTCCAAGAGCAAAATACAGCCTTACTGCAAATGGCTATCTTGGAAACCACAGAATACGACTCGTTATATATCGCAGGAAGAAATAATTTTGACAAGGCTCTTGCCGAAGCTACCGTAACTGTCAGAGACCGTTCGGAACTCGATTCGGTCTATGTGGCCAGAGAACGTTACAATGCCGTAATTGACCACCATTTCAGTGATGCTGCAACACAAGATCATGTCTCTTGGTTCATCAATACATATAAAACTTCGTATTATGATCTGACCGCAGCGATCAAAAACTACATGATCAACACCCAATATACATTGGGAAACGAGGCCGCCAGACTCGAAAACAATGCGCACAGAGCGACCGTCCCCAGCGTCATTGCCCTCGGCGTGGCCATATTGGTCATCGTGATGTTCTTTTACTTTATTGACCTCTATTTTGTCCACCCAGTCACCGGTTTGACTCAAGCTCTGCAAAATTACCTGGATCTGAAAGTGCCTTTTAAGGTCTCAATGGAGGGGAAAGACGAAGTGTTTAAACTGAAAGAACTGATCGAAAAATTGATCATGCTCGCAGGTAAAAAAATTGATTAGTATAACCACGGTATCATGCGCTTCAACATCATATTACGGTACATAGGACTCACGCTGCTGCTTAATGCACTGTTCATGCTGTTGTCGGCGGGCATCTCCCTGATAAACAACACGGACACTGCATTCTATCCCTTGCTGCTGAGTTTTATCCTTACGACCGTCCTCGGTGCTTTCCCCCTGATCTTCGTGGAGCGCGGAGAGCAAATTACCTCAAAAGAAGGGTATGTAATCGTGGTCGGGGCTTGGCTCGTGTCGTGCTTCGCAGGGATGCTCCCGTACTTGTTATGGGGGGGCGAATTCAGCCTCGCTAATGCTTGGTTTGAAAGCGTGTCCGGATACACTACCACCGGATCGACCATTCTCAATGACGTCGAGGCCGTCCCCAGAGGATTGCTATTCTGGAGATCTTCAACTCACTGGCTGGGCGGTGTCGGTGTCGTAATGTTCGCTCTCGTCGTCCTACCTTCTTTGGGCCGTACAAAACTCACGCTGTCCAGCGTGGAACTCTCTCCCTTGGCAAAAGATAACTTCAGGTACCGCACACAGAAAACTTACCAAATCCTGCTGATGGTCTATGTCGGTATGACAATCGTTTGTACGGTACTTCTCAAGTTGGCTGGAATGAATTGGTTCGACTCGGTGAACCATGCATTTGCAACCATTGCAACCGGGGGATTCAGTACAAAAAACCTCAGTATAGCTTATTACAACAACGTCTGGATAGAAATCATCCTGATCGTTTTCATGGCTGCTTCATCCATTCACTTCGGAGTGATTTTTGCAACGTTGGCCGGTAAGAAAAACAACATCTTCCGTTCGGAAATCAGTCGCTATTTCTTGATTACTTTGGGAATAGGAACGTTGTTTATCGCGTTGAGCCTTTGGCGCGAGGGTACTTACCCAACTTTTATGAGTTCTTTGCGATACGGGTTGTTTCAGTTGGTTACTGTCGCTTCTACCACTGGGTTCGCTACTGCAGATACAACATTATGGACCCCGCTGGCGATCATTATACTGCTCCTTTTCAGCCTCCAATGTGCTTGCGCTGGATCAACCGGTGGCGGTATAAAATGTGATCGTGTCCTCCTCTCTATGAAAGTGATCAGGGCTCGGTTGTTGCAGCAGCAACATCCTAATGCAATTATTCGGATAAAGCTTAATAATGTCATACAGGACAATGATTTCGTCAATTTTGCAATGTTGTTCATTGTGCTCTATCTTCTGCTGCTCGGCGTGGGCACCATCTTGCTTACCGCTTGTGGCGTGGACCTGATGACCTCATTCTCTGCACTGGTTGCTTCCATGGGTAATGTGGGACCGGGGTTCGGTCAGGTAGGTTCGATGGACAATTATTCCGGATTGTCCGGCTTCGTGAAATTCGTCTGCACAATGTATATGTTGCTCGGACGTCTCGAAATCTTCGGATTGATACAGCTGTTCTTAATTAAATGGTGGAGATAATGGTACGTAAAAAAATATGGCTGTGGAGTATTGCCGCACTCTCAATGCTGCCTTTGACCGGTAGATCCCAGGTCAAAGCACGTGTAGCAGGTCTCGAATCCAATGCCGTTTACATGAAATTGCTCGCCGATGAGCAAAGGTTGGTGCAAAGGGAAGACTCTGTCGTCCGCGTGATCGATAAAAGCAGACAATTGTTCGGCTCAACGGAAGGTGAGGAGCGCAAAAAATTGGGCGAAACGATTCTGAAACTTGAGGACCTTTTGTTCGATATTAGAAATCAGATCGGGATCGTTACTGGACAGGCCAATCAAATCGAACAGGAATTCATTGTCAACAACCTCGACGGTGCGATGCCTTCAGAAAATATACAACCTACTGGTGCCCAATCGGCAAACCTTATCGAAAACGCCTATTTCAAGCAAAA
>CASDSC010000051.1 GCA_949283215.1 uncultured Alistipes sp.
CCGTTTCGCTGCCTCCAAAAGCGAAAGGGTACCCATTACATTGGTCCGGGCAAATGTGAACGGATCCAGAATCGATCGATCGACATGACTCTCGGCAGCCAAATGAATAACTCCGTCGATATCGTATTTTGCGAAAAGATCGCACATCACCTCAAAATCGCATATGTCGGCCTTCACGAACGTATAATTGGGTGCATGCTCTATGTCTTTCAAATTGGCAAGATTGCCGGCATAAGTCAACTTATCGAGATTGACAATATGGTATTGCGGATATTGACGAACGAACAAGCGAACGACATGACTGCCAATAAAACCTGCTCCACCGGTGATCAAAATATTTTTCATGATGGTCTATTTCTGTTATTGATGCGTTATTTCCATTATTTTCTGAATCTTCGTCGGATCACCGTATATTACCGGAGAGTCATACGGTCGGTCAGGATAAGCTCCATAGTCCAACCGGATCGTCAAACCCTTTTCCCGGATAAACTGCTCCACCTTTTCGGCCAACGAGATCGGATGACCCGTACAACAATTGATAATCCCGAGCACTTCGTCCTGTGACACCGCCGAGCCGATCTGATCCGCCAGCTCTTTCACGTCTATGAAATCATATTTGCTTTTCCCGGTCGTAAACGGAAAGGTCGGGTTGCCCACTTCGGCTGCCTGTAGAATCTTACTGAAAATCGAATGGTTCTTCGTATCGTCTCCCAGAATATAATAAGCTCTCAACCATTGCAAATGACAATTATGCGCATTGCAATACCATAGCATGCTTCGACGCAGCGCATCCTTGGCTATGCCATAAAGCGAGATCGGATTACAGGGTGTATTTTCATCGATTGCCCCCTCCCAATAGCCGACCTCGTGCATAGTGCCCATAACGGCCAAACGCTTCAGGCCGCCGTCAATCAGGGTTCTTAAGAAATCAAAATGAGCCGACAAATCCTGCATGTGTTTATTGGAATTGTGGACAAAGCCATCACGCCAAGCCATATGCAGACATACGTCGGGAGCTCCCAGCCTCGTATACAAATCCTCAGGATGCTCCTGTAAAATATTACATGTCAAATAGGTAACCCCCGGTATCCGATCTGTAAAATTCAAATCGCAGGCACTGACTGCATGCCCCAATTCGACCAGCCGGGACACCACATGCCGACCTATATATCCATTAGCCCCAGTGACTAATATTTTTAACCGATCCATATATACACTCTGTTTCTGAAAAACTTTTTACCCGCCGAACGTTTCTACATATAATAGTTCGTATTGTAATCAAACAAATCCTGGGCATCCTTCAAATAAGGATGACAACGATCTTTATCCGACAAGATAATGTCTTCCTGCGGGATACGCCAATCAATTCCCAATGCCGGATCATTCCATGCCACAGCTCCTTCGCTTTGCGGTGCGTAGTAGCTGTCACATTTATATTGGAAAACAGCCTGTTGGGTCAACACGGAAAAACCGTGGGCAAAACCTCTGGGAATAAACAACTGTCGGTGATTTTCGGCGCTCAACTCAACCGCAACATGTTTACCAAAAGTGGGAGACCCACGACGAATATCCACCGCGATGTCCAACACGGTTCCCTCAATGACCCGTACCAGTTTCGATTGCATATACGGCGGTTTCTGAAAGTGAAGTCCGCGCAATACGCCGTATGATGATTTCGATTCATTGTCTTGGACAAAAACCGTACGACACACTTTCTCTTCAAATTCCCGCTGTGAAAACGATTCAAAAAAATAGCCCCTTGCGTCTCGGAAAATACGCGGTTCCAGGATAACCACCCCTTCTATCTCCGTTTTAATAATCTCCATGTTTGTCGACTTGTCACTTATTTTAGAGTATCACTTCTAAGTTTATCCTCTTCGAGAACTTTCAACAAATATTGCCCATACTGATTCTTGATCATCGGCTGGGCCAACGCTCGCATACGATCCGCATCGATCCATCCTTTCCGGTAAGCGATATACTCAAGACACGCGATTTTCAATCCTTGCCGTTTTTCGAGTACTTCGACGAAAATCGAAGCCTCTGAAAGAGAGTCGTGCGTTCCCGTATCAAGCCACGCAAAACCTTCACCGAGGGTCTGCACCTTCAGTTCTCCAGATTCCAAGAAGCACTGATTGACCGTTGTAATTTCCAATTCACCTCGCGCAGAGGGTTTAATGGAACCCGCTATGCGAACTACTTTGTTCGGATAGAAATATAAACCTACGACCGCATAATTCGATTTGGGTTTCGCCGGTTTTTCCTCGATGGACAAACAGTTACCCGCACGATCAAACTCCGCCACTCCATAGCGTTGCGGATCGTCGACCCGGTAACCGAAAATCGTGGCTTTATGTTCCTCCTCAACGGTACGAATGGCCTCTTCGAGTAATTTCTCAAAACCTGGCCCCTGGAAAATATTATCGCCCAGAACCAGACAAACCGAATCATCACCGATAAATTCTTTTCCGATCAGGAAAGCCTGAGCCAATCCATCGGGAGACGGCTGCTCTGCATAACTAAAATGGACCCCATAATCGGCGCCATCGCCCAACAACCGTTGGAAACCCGGCAAATCCCAGGGGGTCGAAATAATCAAAATATCTCTGATCCCTGCAGACATCAACACCGAAATCGGATAGTAGATCATCGGTTTGTCATAAATCGGGAGCAATTGCTTGCTTACACCTTTGGTAATCGGGTATAAGCGTGTGCCGCTCCCTCCTGCTAAAACGATCCCTTTCATAGATAATATTACGTACAAATTTATTTGATCCGACTATATTCCAGCATCTCCACTCCGATTCTACACCGGCCGATCCACGAAACCTATTACACTCCGATTGCCGACAGAATATACATCTAAGTTACCTAACTTTATACAAAACTACAACTTAAATCCATTGTTTTCCATTATTTCCACAACTATCCTCCCCAAACCCCCAACTTCAAGACCATTTGCCAACCCACAGGTAGTTCCATCAGCGAGGGCGCATACTCCAGACACAGTGCACTCAACCGTTTCAGAACCGATACAAAACTGCCGACACATGATCACAAAATCCGCATCACCTCACTCATCGGAAGGCACATGATCGGGATCCTCCATGACTTTATAGAATCCCATGGGCCAACTCACGCTGTAGCACCACACCAAAAACAAGACCAGACAACATATTAAACCGGAAAAGATCTCCAATCGCATTCAACCATAAAGCCGTCCAGTGAGTTCAATCCATATTGTACTGTGTAATATCACAAACCCTTACCTCACTTTTGTCATAGCGACCCACATCTCAGACCCATCTCGGCGACACTGAACGACACAACGCCTGTCCTCTCGCCTACGTTATCCGGCCTACGAATATCCTTTAATACCCAAACCTTCGATCACAATCATCCAACCTACGCATGAGCTGTATCTTAAACTTCTTCGGGGACTCTTCGGCCCGCCAGAGATCGATCAGCGCATGTGCCTCGTCTCCATATGGGCGACTCCCGGTACAACCATAGAGTGTCACAAGAAGTAATGCCTTCGATTGTTCTGCTTTGATCGTCGGCAACATCCCCCGCATGACCTCTACAAGACGATCATGCGCATTTCGGTCACCCAACAACGTATATGCCGGGAGTAAAAGAGCATACAGTTTGCATCGCATAACGACCGAATCCATCTGCAATTTCCCGTATTGCTGCAATGTCTCCCTCGCCAATTCACGATCACGATCGGTTACCCGCGCCGTATGGTACCGCCCCATGGCTTCATGCAAAGCTTCGAATATACGGTCATTGTTTAACCGCGTATACACATGCATATGATCGGTATTCAAAGCGATCACCTCATATTCATCGTGATGTACGTGCAATAACGGAACCCACATCCAATTATCGACACATACGACAATCTCTCTCTGCCCTGCCCCAGGTCTGAGAACAACCGTTGCCTCGGCATTTTTAAACTTTCCGCTCGTAATCCGTATTCTATCTCCTTTCACCAATCGTCCAGCCTCTGGGGCACAAACCGGTACGACTCCGGCATATGAACGGGCTACCCGTTGAAAATTTTGCATCACTTCATCGGAAATGTATGGATAGTACTCGACATTACCCGCTTTCACGCGAGGCAAAAAACTATATAAGGAGAGCCCTCCCGACATCATCCGATAAATATCGTTCTCTGAGGCACGTATAAAAACATAATTGTATAACAACGGGCGGTTGGTTTTGACCCAAGCCCCATTCTTCTGCTGAACTTCCTCACAGGTAGGCGCAAAGAACTCAAATGCAGGTTCTCCATTCCGAATACAACGGTTGTATTCTGCCTGCAATCCTTTGGCAAGACCCCGATGACAAGATGGCAATGTCAAGATATACCATCTTACCGCACGACTATTCTGTATACTGGCTATCCGTATCGCAGGAGCAAAAAGAGATGTATGCTTGTCCGATACAGCAGAGATTTTAGTCCGATCTTTTGTGTTTTTCACTGACTTTTGCGCATTCTACGACCATACCAGCAAAACAAGATATCTCACTGGTAAACAGACATTTATATATATAAAAATTAAGGATTCCTAAAAATCCTTTTTCTTAGTCGCATTACCATAATTTCCACACAAAAGACCATGGTAATCGAACTGCAAAATTACATAAAAAAACATTTACAGCCAAACCACCGCATAGAATTCGAGTTCAAATATATATATCCAGTAATCCCCCACCTCGTGAGCCTATAAAACACATCATGGTTCATAAAAAAATAAATCGTGCACTTGGATTACGCATTCAACGCAAAACAAAATATCCACCTCCGAAGCCCATAGGAGAAGATCCTCCATAAGCTCCGGAAGTGGATAAAAACAAGTATCATAAATCGTAGAACCGCCACAACATAGCCAATACCCCCTCCGATATTGCACCAAGACGGATCTGCTACATTATTCTGAACGTCAGGAATAAGGGAAACCCAGATTAACTGACACCATTTACATCCTCTTCTGTATTTCCATACGATCAAATATCACACATTCCAAGTAACGGTCACGAAAATCAGCATCACACCTGACGCTACAATCTCCGAGAAAAACGCCATAACTCGCCCCGTCAACCTAAGACTGAAAGCAAAACTGCTCGGATATCACTTTCCAAAGTCTTTTTCCCTTAAAAGTAAAGAATAAGTTTCATTTGCAACGAATTACCCCACTATATTTCTAATCTTGCGAGCCAAAAATACAAAAACGATGATTCCTATACATCCCCAAGCGATTCTCCCGGATCTAATCCAAAACTGTTGCCATTTGGATAGAGGCATCGGGACCGGGATCTCTTCGACACGGTCGCGATATACGATACTATCACGGACCGAGACTCTTTCCGTATCGGACACCCTAACGTCTGCGGCATGTTTTTGGGGTTTGTTGTGCAAATCGTGATAGAGTGATCCGTCGGGATTGATCCGGGCATCGGACCGTGCGAAGTCCGTTTCCAGATGCGACACGCTGTCGGTCGTACGGTTCCGGTCGCTCTGTGCCGGCACTTCTACAAAAACCGTATCCGTCCGTAACCGTTCGATATACTCAGTTCGGTATTCGACCCGTACGCTATCTGACACACGAGACTGCACGGGCATCGTGCGCCGGGCACAAGCCCCGAGCATCAGCCCACAGCAAATGAATGCGACCGTTCTCATTGCCAAGCACAAGGTTTACGATTCTCCAGATACGACAGATCGGACTGGTAAGTAAACGCCTCCATTTCGAATGGATTCTTTCGGTACCCGTACCTGATCCACATCCAGAGATACCGACAGTAAAACAAGAAATACCCCTTGCAATCGCGGGCTTGCGCAGCATG
Source organism: uncultured Alistipes sp. (assembly GCA_949283215.1). Taxonomy (GTDB): domain Bacteria; phylum Bacteroidota; class Bacteroidia; order Bacteroidales; family Rikenellaceae; genus RGIG1874. Next base: position 5,854 of record CASDSC010000051.1, read on the forward strand.
AATGGCTTCGTGATTGATCACGACAGCCGATAACGGTTTGTACTTCTTGCGGGCGAAGATCACTCCGAAAAGCATCATCGCCACATAACCGGGAAACGGAATCAGGTTGTTGTAAATGATTTTCATAGATGCAGAATTTGTTTACGGTTTTTGCCATCCGCATAGGATATGTGAATCCAAGCGTAGTGACTTTCGTCAATGAGCTGGTCAAACGAGAAATCCCCCGACACGATCATCTCGAACAGCTGCCTGTTTTCCTCCGGGCTCCCGGCCGTGATGTCGGCCGCCTCTCCTTTCATGTGTTGAGAGGAGGAGGCCCCGCCCACGGCCCGGTTCAACACCGGACAACGGAATCCGCTGTTCACCGTGATCGGGCCACCCCAACACTCCCGTATCGGATCGAGACACCGATCGATCAGTTGCTCCAACTTAAGCCGAATGGGTGACGTCGGCCTATTGTCGATTTGCCGAGCCTCGGCCACTGCCGATCGGGTCAGTTCCTCGATTGTAAAATACTTACTCATCGCTTCGACCGCTTATAAAAAGTCCTCGCAGCATGAATCCTGCAATAGCTGCAGTCATGGCCACAAGAGCATACCGGGGCAACCAAATGAATGCGGTTATCGATATCAAGGCCAATACGCTAATGATTATCCAGTTCTTTTTCATGACATTTATTGTTTGTTTGCGTTCCAAATGGAGGTTTCCGGTCCAAGCATTCAATCTTGTCACAACGCATGGTTTTGGCTACAGCTTCGGCCGTTCGGGTATGATCCAACTGCGTCCGCACCTCATTCAATTCCACGTACAGCGCATCGATCTTATCATCCTTTTTGTCGAGATCCTTTTTCAACTCCTCGGCACGTGCTTTCCGGTCGTTGGCAATCTCCTGCCACTGATCGATCAACTTAGTGATATTCTCAAGCATCGCCGCATACCGTTTATCCTGCAGCGTGAAAAGCGTGACCAATCCGCCCCCAGCCAATAACCCTGTGATCGTTGTATTAATGATGCTTGTCCAATCCATATCGGGCATAGGTTACAGAAGCTGTGCTTCCATCTGTTCCATAAGCGTTTTTTGCTCTTCGGCAAATTGTTCGATATCGGCCTGCGAAAGGCTCAGAATCGGGGAATCCGCAGGGAAAAGGATGTCCGTGTCGGTGTGTAACCATTGTTCACGTATGCTCTCTGACATGCTATCACCATCGGGCTTATCCGCGTCCGACACCTTTCCGCCGAACAGATTACACAGCGCCGATCCATCCTCGTAAATCATTTTCAGCTCCGCCTCTTCATACGGTGCAAAGTCTATCTTCTTTCTCATAATGAACCCATCCATTTAGTGAATACTATGATTCGTATGCCTTTATTGGTGCTGTTTCCTGTAGCATTGACAGTAATTGTGCCCCCTGTGACACTATATTTTCCCTCAGGCACATCGACGACAAGCGTCTGCCCTACAGCAACGGTTTTATCCTGAAATAACGCAGTATCACCCAACGACGCTTTCAGGGCAGTAATAGAGCTACTGTTGGCATTCATCACAGCGATGCGCTCCACAACATATCCTGCCGGCACAGAGATTTGTTTCGAAGCGGTCCCGGCAGCAATGTCTGTCGTGAACAATCCGGTATCAAGCGTCGGCGTCCTCAAATCCTGCGATGACTGATAAGAATACTCGGGTGTTCCTGTCGCTGTCAGATCTACTCCGTTACCCGAGGTGTCGCGCCACAAAGTCGGCAATAATCCTCCCTCCAGATATTCAGCTACACAACGCTGATTCTCCACAACGGTTTGCCCCGAAGAGACGATGCCCCCTTGCCACAACATGAATTCAGCAGGAAGTCCCCCGTTCCACATAATAGTCGATTCTTCGGGCGACAATATGTAATTGAATATACGAAGCCGATGGAGGATCCCCTGAAAAGGTTGTTGATTCGCATCATCATAGTTACGCCCCAAGAACATGGAAGTCGAGGGAGTTCTCTCTGTCTCAGCAATCGTGGTACGCGCTCCGTTGACCTGAATATAACCCTTACTGATGACGACATGATAACTGGTGTTCGACCGAACAGAGAGTGTGTGACTGGCTACGCCATAAACGATATACAAAGTACCACTTGTGACACGCACCACAAATGAAGGTCCCCCACGCATCGAAAATACACACTGGGGAGTATCGATATCATAGCCCGTAGTAAATAAGAGTTCCGTGGTACGATCACCGCCTGCGATCAGAGATTCTGAAGTTCCCATATAATACCCTTTACTCGTACATACCCCCTGCAAATAACGCGACATAGGATCGAACTGCACAGGCAACAAAATACCTTTGCTATCTACACGAGATACCGTTGCAGGATCAATACCACTATCTAGCAGGTTTCCCTCACCGTTCAGGGCGGCCAAATTTCCCTCTTTGGCAGGCAACGCCTTGTTTGCCTTATTACCTAAAATATCATCTATTTCAGCGATCTTCTGATCAGCTGCTTCGGCGGCAGTTGTAGCGGTCTGAGCTGCAGTACGGGCAACTTCAGCAGCGTTAGTTGCTGCATCACTTGCTGTCTCTGCATGTTCCGCAGCGGTTTGAGCGGTTTGAGCGGCATCTTCAGCCGGTTGCGACAAAGATTGCAACCACTCTTCCAAAGAACCCTCAAATCCTGCGTTTACTGCCAATTCATAAGCCGACAAACCATCTATACCGACTCTGCTGCACATGGATTCCCAACGGACAACCGACTGGGGATCACATTCATTAACATCAGTTTCGTTCGAACCCGACACAATACATGTTTCTATTCTCATAATTTTCAATTTATTCTAGCCTCCATCACTCGGATTAATTTTTGCTCGTTAATCATACGGACCTTTGTTTCTTTGTGAATCAACATCAAACTCACGATTAATTCTCCCGGAGTCAAACGCGCCGTCCACTCATGACCGACATTTAACACGAAACCATCCGCACCTCTTTTAAACACAGGCACATCAGCCGACTCATCATTGGAAGCACAGACAATTCTCTGACCTAACGCAGTTGTCGACAATTCGATTCTTAATTCATAATCGTCAATCGAAATGGCTTCATCCGTTGCTTCAGGGACCAATCGTCCGATCAAAGCAAAATCTTCTCCGACAAATATTTTATTGCCATTCATTAGTACTCCTTTTCATTAAAATCAATTGAAACATCGATCGACTTTCGTTGTGCGCACTCAACAAAAAAGCGAATCAGAAATCGTCTGCAAGATACCTTTGGCACCCTCTTTTCCAATTCCACAATCTTCAACACAAACTCACCAAACCCCGTTATTCTGCCTCGCATAAGTTATATTTTCGAGACAGAAAACCCCTTGTATTTTTCGCCAAAAGGGTCTATCTTTGACGCATCTGCATTCAGCTAGTTAGAACACTATATTATTGTTTCACCTAAAAATATATCTCTATACCTCCATGATCCAACATTTATTCCAATTCACTCAATATCTTCTATTCACTCTTTTGGTCTCGGCATTGACATTCAATGAATTGAGAGCTCAAAGCATGACAGACCAACAGGTGATCCAATATGTACAAAGCGCTAAGAATCAAGGCAAGACCCAAACCGAAATATATGAGGGGCTCAAAACACGAGGTGTTACGACAGGGCAATTAGAACGCATCAAACAACAGTTCAATATGTCCACGCCTGGGACCAATGGATCAACCGCCGATGCAATGTCAGAAAACAGACAACGCCCTGACACTCCGGAAAGTTCCATCACTGACGATTCCACGCAGACCAACGATTCCGTACAAGTTGGCACTCCACAAGAAGCCATAAAATCGCCCCGTATATTCGGACAAGAGATGTTCAGCCAAAGTAACCTCTCTTTCGAGCCCAATATGAACATCGCGACACCAGCCAATTACGTATTAGGGCCCGGCGACGAAATCATTATCGATATCTGGGGCGACAACCAAACGACACTGCGACACACCATTTCACCCGACGGGAGCATTATCCTCAACGAAATAGGCCCTATCTACTTAAACGGGATGACCGTGAGCGAAGCAAACGATTATCTGCAAAAAATACTGGGTCCCGTCTACGCCGGTATTGGCAATGGGTCGGTATCACAAATTAAATTAACTTTGGGGCAAATCAGGACTATCCAAATCAACATTATGGGAGAGGTGCAAACACCAGGCACCTATGCTTTATCTCCTTTTGCCTCCGTATTTCACGCCTTATACAAGGCGGGAGGCGTCAATCCGATCGGCAGTTTACGCAGCATCAAAGTAATGCGAGAGGACAAATGCGTTGCAGACATCGATGTATACGACTACATTCTTCATGGCAAAACCTCGTCGAACATCCGTCTCATGGAAGGGGATGTTATTATCGTCCAACCCTATGAGAACCTCGTCCAGATTACAGGGAAAGTAAAACGTCCGATGATATACGAGACGAAACCAGGAGAAACAATAGCATCTATCTTAGATTTTGCAGGTAATTTTACAGGTGATGCCTACACAGACAACCTACGTTTAATTCGCAAAAGTGGCCGAGAACTTCAGGTTTACAACGTTGATCAAAAAGATTATTCCACCTTCACCTTAACTGACGGAGACTGGATCAGCGTCGATTCCGTACTGAACCGTTATGAAAATCGAATTGAGATTACAGGGGCCGTCTATCGAAGTGGAATATACGAACTGAATGATCAAGTCAACACAGTCAAACAATTGATTGACAAAGCTGAAGGTATCCGGGGAGATGCCTTTCTCAACCGAGCTGTTTTACGCCGAGAACGTCCAGATCTAACTACAGAAATTCTTTCAGTGGATCTTCGCGGCATTTTAAATGGCACCTCCGCAGATCTCCAATTACAACGCAATGATGTATTGTACATTCCGAGCATACGAGAGCTACACGATGAAGGCATTATTGTTATTCGCGGAGCAGTTAATCAACCAGGGTCCTATCCATTTGCCAACAATATGACCTTGGAAGATTTAGTCATCACCGCAGGGGGATTACAAGAATCAGCCTCGACTGTAAAAGTGGACATATTCCGTCGCATTAAGGATCCCCAAAGTTCAGATGTAAGTGAAACCATTAGTGAGACCTTCACCTTTGGACTTAAAGACGGATTGGTTGTTGATGGTACTCCGGGATTCGTTTTAGCGCCGTACGATGAAGTATATGTTCGTTTCAGTCCCGGGTATGAAGAACAACGGAATGTAACCGTATCAGGAGAAGTACTTTTTGCAGGCACATACGCTTTTACCCAAAAGAACGAAAGGTTGTCGGATCTTATTCGCAAAGCACATGGGGTCACTCCCCAAGCCTATTTGAAAGGGGCACGCTTGATCCGCACAATGAATGAAAGCGAATTGGCAATTCGCGATGCAGCAATAAAAATGGCGGCACAAGGCGGACGAGATTCAATTTCGATGAATTCGTTGGAACTGTCCGACACCTATTCGGTAGGTATCGAATTGGATAAGGCATTAGCTCATCCAGGTTCAGATTATGACATTGTACTACGCGAAGGAGATCAATTGATTGTACCAGAAGCCATCAGCACGGTTAAGATCAATGGAGCCGTTCTTTATCCTAATACCGTTGCTTATCAAACAGGCAAAAAACTGAAATATTACATCAACCAAGGAGGCGGTTACCGCTCAGAAGCCAAACGGAGTAAAGTATATGTAGTAAGAATGAACGGTACAGTATCTCATGTTCGGCGCAACAACTGGAAAGCCATCGAGCCTGGCTGCGAGATCATGGTTCCCACCAAGTCAGAACGTAACAAATTGTCAATCGGAGAGATCATGAGTATCGGGACCACAGCAGCATCTATGGCCACCATGGGTGCAACGATTTCTAATATGATCAAATAGCCAAAACGATGTCAGCACCAGATAACTATACGACAGGACAGCCGGTCCATAGCCATGAGATCGATCTTATGGAGTACATCAAAATTTTTTGGAAACGGCGTTATTTTATTTTGAAAGTATGTGGCCTGAGTGCCGTAGTAGGATTAATTATCGCTTTATCGAAACCCAAAGAATATACAGCTACCATAAAATTAGCACCCGAGATCAATGCCCAAAATACGACGAGCAATCTCGGAGCAATAGCGGGACTTGCAGGTATCGACTTGGGAATGTCAAATGGACAAGAAGCCCTGTCTCCCGATCTATATCCAGATATTGTCCAATCCACTCCTTTTCAAGTTGCATTATTCCAGGTTCCTGTAACAGAACTCCAACACGATACGGTTACCTTATATAATTATCTACACAATCATCAGAAACAGGCTTGGTGGGTTACGATTCTCGGCTTACCTCACCGTTTGATAAACTGGACAACCTCTATTTTTGCGAAACAAGAAGCATCGGATACTACTCATATACCCAACCCCACCAAACTTACCAAACAAGAATTCCGAGTTGTCGATAATTTGATGCAAAGGATTCAAATTACGGTGGATAAAAAAATTGGGACGACAACCCTATCGGTTACGATGCAAGATCCAGAGATTGCAGCGGCCATTGCCGATACGGTCATGAACAATTTACAAGCCTACATCACTGAATATAGGACCAACAAAGCCCGTAAGGATCTAGAATTTGCCATTCAATTATATAATGTAGCCAAGAATGATTATTATAATGCGCAACAACAATATGCAGAGCTGGCCGATCGCAACAAAGCATTAATCACCCAAAGTAATCAAACATATCTTGAACGTCTTCGCAACGAAAGAGATTTAGCTTTTGGGGTATACAATCAAACCGCCCAACAACTGGCTCTAGCAAAAGCGAAAGTACAAGAAATTACCCCGGTATTTACGGTAGTCGAACCAGCCAGTGTTCCACTCCAGCCATCAGGGATTTCTAAAATGATGATTCTTATTGGTTTTATTTTATTAGGAGGTGCCGTTAGTATTTTGTGGATCGTATTACAACACCTACTCTCTCTTGACAAAAAAAATATATCTCAAGCCCGTCAATCATGAATTGACGAAAAGGAGTACACAAACTTCCAGATAGGGTTGAGATCCTTTTGTAATTACCTTCAAAAAAGAATTTATCATCATCTTCATAACTATAAGCGGCTCAGGATTAATCCCATAGGATCAGTAAAGAAAA
>CASDSC010000052.1 GCA_949283215.1 uncultured Alistipes sp.
GATTGCCGCTTCACCCATCCGGCTGGCCAAAATCCGGTCGGCAGCCGTAGGAGAACCGCCACGCTGAATGTGGCCCAAAATGGTCACACGCACATCGTATTCAGGGAACTCTTTCTTAACACGTTCCGATAACCCAATGGCACCTCCAGTCAATTCGCTTTCGGCCACCAGTACGATACTACTGTTCTTCGACTTACGGAATCCGTTTTCGATCAGTTCAGCAAGCTGGTCAACCTCGGTAGCGATCTCCGGGATAATAGCCGCCTCAGCTCCGGTGGCAATTGCACCGTTCAATGCAAGAAAACCGGCATTACGACCCATTACCTCGATAAAGAACAATCGTTCGTGCGAAGTGGCCGTATCACGGATTTTGTCAGTGGCCTCCATGATCGTATTCAACGCCGTATCATAACCGATCGTCGTGTCAGTCCCGTAAAGATCGTTATCGATCGTACCCGGCAGACCTACAATCGGAATATTGAACTCCGACGCAAAAATACGTGCTCCGGTCAAAGATCCATCACCACCGATCACCACCAGTGCATCGATACCGTGTTTCTGCATATTATCGTATGCCTGCTGACGTCCTTCAGGAGTCATGAACTCCTTGCAACGGGCCGTTTTGAGGATCGTACCACCCTGTTGGATGATATTACTTACATTCTGGGTTTTGAACGGGATAATCTCGTCCGTGACAAGACCTTTATAGCCCCGCATAATGCCCATTACTTCAAAGCCGTTGTAAATCGCAGCACGAGTCACCGCTCTGATTGCTGCATTCATGCCGGGCGAATCACCACCCGACGTCAGAATACCGACGCATTTAATCTCAGACATAACTTTCTGACTTTTAAAACCACCGCAAAGGTATCAATAATTCCCGAAATGCTAAAGTCAGAGCACAGAAGATTAACGTTTTTTTTGCACAAGGAAAGCGATACCCAACACGATAACCGCCAATGGCCCGATATTCTGCCAAATCGGTATTTCCCAGTTGAAGAAATCGGAGAGCAACAACAAGCCTCCTGCAACAGTCAACAAGATGCCGGGCAACCACCGACGTACGACAAGCAAAAATCCTCCGATTTCAACCATCAACATTTGCCAGGAAAAAATAATATCGAACGTACGTCTACCCATCCATCCGACATTATGGGCAATCCATGCCGACCCGATAGCAATCAACAGCAGACCGATATATAAATTACGGGGTTCTATTCTTTTAGGGGTTGGCGGATTCGAATCTATGATATTCATGGTTTTGATCAATTTAGAATAGACAATAGGATGGAGTCACTAAGGCAATATCACATCCGTCGCGCCGAGTATCGACGAATCCGATTCGGTCCGAGAAACCGTTGTGGCGGATAACGAATCAACCTCTACAATTTTTTCTGAAAGTGTATCGATAGTATCACTTGCCACACGCTCAGGGATCCAAACCTGATGGGTCCCTTCCTCGGTCGGTACATCATCAATCGCTTGTCGTATCTCTTTCGCCGCGATAAATGCCAGCATCACCACCAAAATAATCCAAATGCCCCCTGACACGGAAACCAACCGCTTATGTGGCCACACACCGAACAGTATACTGAACAAGCCATAACTCAACAGAAGCAAAGGTATGGCAAGGACCGCCAACCCCAAGCATACGAATGAGGGCGTCCACAACATGGACGGCAAGTCAAAAAACTGCAAATGAGCAAGTATTTCAGGCCCAAACTTAGTTGCCATGGCCACAATGAGAACAAGCACAGCCACAGCTCCCATACCGGTAACGATTCCGACCAAAAGCACGCCCAATTTCAATACAAACAAAACGACGCGCCCCACCATATAGACCATTTCGGACAACAGATTACGTGCACAGGGCTTACCTTCAGCCGGAGACGCATCATTGAGCGTATCCTCACGGACAACCTGTCTGATGGAGGCGGCAGTAACCGGTTTTCCTTGCATCTCGAGGCGTTGCCGGGGCGATTTAGCCTTCGGGATACACAACCATAAAATCAAATAGAGCAAAACGCTGACAGTCATCAACACAGAAAACACAGAAAACACATTCCCTGCCGCGAACCAATTTACCGCCGGAATGAGAAAAAATATAGGGCTACAGAATGCCAGCCGAATCCACAACACCTCACATCCGAAATAAGCCGCCAACCCACTGCATACACCTCCGAGTTTGGCGCCGTCAGGATTGCGATACATGCGTTTGGCAATCGGCCCCGATTGCGGAATCTGCTCCATGGGGTCGGGCAGATTGTCCGGCAACAGGTCATCCGGATAACCCAACTGGTCGATAATATTTTGAATAAGTGTAGCACCGACCGGAATCGAGGCGTCCTGTTCACCGAGAATCAGTTCAGCAACGCGCGATTCAATATCGGCAACAATCTCAGGTCCATCAGGATTTTCGCGATAACCTCGCTCGATTCGCTCGAGGTATTCGTTCAAAATACGATACGCTTCGCTGTCGAGCCGGAAAGCAAGTCCGGCAATACTGACAGATTGGGTTTCATTCATGTCTATGGGGATTATAAGGATTGATAAATCGATTCACTGCCAGAACGAATACGATGAATCTGATCAACCAGTTCGGCCCAGACTTCGTCAAGCTGTTCCAGACACTGTCGCCCCGCATCGGTAATCGAGTAATATTTACGAGGGGGTCCCTGCTTCGACTCTTCCCAACGATAGGTTAGCAATCCCTGATTTTTTTGGCGTGACAGAATCGGATAGAGCGTCCCCTCGACAACGATCATCTCGGCTTCTTTCAGTTCAGCAATGATCCCCGACGCATACGCATCGTTCCGTGACAGGATAGACAGTATGCAATACTCCAGGATTCCTTTACGCATTTGTGCCTTAATATTGTCTACATTCATGATCTTTGATTTTTGCATGGGAGTTAGATCTCTTGCGGATCATTTATCTATCCGATTTACGGTCATAATAGCGGTCATAATAGTTTGTCTTCGGTTCGGCAGGAATGAAAATCCACATGATTACATATACCCACAGGCTGAGTCCACCCATGAATACAAACAAAAAAGTGAGCAGCCGCACCACCGTCGCATCGATTCCAAAATAATCGGCAACGCCACCACAAACACCACCGATCACAGAATCTTTACGCCTACGATAGAGTTTACGAGGTTTTTGCACTTCAGGTTCAGACTCCATCTCGATCGTTTTTTGTCGTTCTCCGAATACATCGGCCTGCCCGATTGTAGCAATCGCACCGCGAACCATCGTGATTGTCACAACACCGCCATAATTCAAGTGTTCATTGAATATGTCAGCCAATCGGCTTTCAATATCTTCAATCACGTCCTGCGACTCCGCTTCATCGAGCCTCGACCGGATATCGGCCAGATAACGCTTGAGGGCTCGGAACGCATCTTCATCCAGTGTAAAAGCTCGGTTCCCGATGTTGACATTAATCGTCTTTTTCATATCCGGTTGATTTTGTTTTATTTTTATATCACCCATTAATTGGTACTGCAAATATATATAAAAACACAAATACTATGCAATACATAATACTATTTTTCACAAAAAAATGTCCGTAAACACATAATCGGTTTACGGACACTCCTTAAAATTTAGGGTTCATGCAACCCACCAAATATTGTTAGAATCTAAAATTCAAATAAATACGCGCACCCGAGGTTTTATATTTAGTCTTTGACGAAGA
>CASDSC010000053.1 GCA_949283215.1 uncultured Alistipes sp.
AAACCCTCCGAAAGCAAACCCTATGTTCCCAATACAATACGCAGGTTCTCATAATAACTCAGGTTTCGTCAACCGTTATTACCTTCGGATGTTCCTCCGTACTATTATCGTTTGGCCAACTCCTTCTTAATCATCAACACAACTCCTCGTGTATTGATCCCCCGAGGACAACTCAAACGACACTTGCCACACAACATACATTTAGACATCTCCTCATAGGCCCCCTGATATTCGCCTCGACGGACCAAGGTTTGCACCTTCCGGAAATTAAACGAGATGTATTGGCCCGCCGTACAGGTTGCCGTACAACTGCCACACCCGATACAGGCCTGCAAAAGAGGCATCTCTCGGAGTAACTTGTCCGCAACCCCGAAATCATTCTTATCGAGATCGACAGCTCGCGGTTGGTTGATCGTATAGCCCCAATCCATCGCCTTACCGATTAAGATATTGCGAAATACGGTGTGCCGCAGCGATTCCCTCGTTGATCGATTCACCGATATTCTTCGGAGCACTGACTGTCCCCGCATAAAAAACCCGCTCGGAGCCCGAGCATACATTATGGCGGAACTGATCCATCGGCCGTACAAATCCACTCGCATAGAGATCGACTCCCGGACAACTCGACGCAAAGCGCGCATTGCTCGACCCGGCACGCATCCCCACGATCAGAACCAACATATCGACCGTCATTTGCAAGGGTCGTCCGACCAACGTATCTTCAGCCTTGATCCGAACCCGATGATCCATCGTCTGGCTCGCTTCGGATATCCGTCCACGGATAAACTGGATATTGTATTCATACTGCGCCTCACGATACATCTCCTCATAGCCCGGTCCGAACATGCGGATATCCATATAAAAATTGAACACCTCGACGCCCGGAATCATACGTTTCACCTCTATTGCCTGCTTGACGCCCGTAATGCAGCATACCCGGGAACAATGGCGCTGATTCACCTTCTCGTCACGAGAACCCACACAATGCAAAAAGGCAACCCGACGAGGCAACTCGCCATTGGCCATACGGATCTCTCCCCGGTTGAACATATCTTCCAGATCGACCGTCGTATAAACATTGTCGTAAATGCCGTACCCGTATTCCTCCTTGATCGTCGCGTCGAAAATATCGAAACCCGTGCACACGGCCGTCGCATCACAGGCCAGGTTCGTCCCATCGGCCAATGCGACCCCGGTATCGGTGATCCGATCCACTGTCCGGCCTGTCAGCACTTCAATCCCCGCCTCTGTCACCCGTTGACGAAGCCCTTCAAGTACCTCCGAGGCAGGCGTAAAGGTGGGAAACAACTTATGCCACCGGCACAACTTCCCCCCCATGACCGACTCTTTTTCGACTATCACAGGTTGATGACCCAGTTCGCTGAGTGTCAAGGCCGTTTGCATCCCTGCCACTCCCCCGCCGATCACTACAACTTTTTTATCCATATATCACTCGCTTTGTTCTCTTTCGAAATCCTCCTTCGGGCAGCACCATCACAAAATCGTCGCTCCCGAACAACCACTATTGACCAAGGCCTCCGCCGGCTGACCGATATATTTCCCGTTCTTACCCAAATACTTGGCTGACGGATCATATTTGACACCCATCTTGTCAAGCAACGGCTCCACATCAACCTGGTGCATCTGCATACCAAGCTCCCATGGATCGTAACCCAACACCAGGCCTGCCATCTCCTCGTAGGTCAGTACCGGGATACCTCGTCCATCAGCACCATAGGTCGTCCCTTCCATCTCGGCGATCGTATATTGCCACCGATCAAGGAACATCGCACATCCCGGACAATTGGCCACGATAAAATCGGGTTTATACGGCGCCATGGATGCTAATTTTCGCTGTGAGTTCGCCACCGAATAACCACGGTTGGCTTGTACAAGATAATTCCGGAAGCCAAAACCGCAACAGTGGCGACGTTCAGGATAATCGACCACCTCTCCGCCCCATGATTCGATCATACCGGCCAGCACATAGGGGAACTCGGCTCCCCCGATACCCGATTTCGGAAAAATCTTCGCATAATGGCACCCGATATGTTCCACAACACGAAGCGGTTCGCCCGTAGCGGCATTGACCAACAAACGAGCTGCCCGCGCGCGGATCGCCTCTCGGTGATGAAACACCACATCGGAGGTATGGGCAATATGACGCGGCTTATTAAATTCCCGGCCCGTAGCCTTGTACAAATATTCGCGGGTACGCTCTTCGGTCTCGGGAAACTCAGCCCAGGTTGCCAAAATCTCATTATATATACCGAACGAAGTGATACACGAAGAGATAAAGTTCTCATACCCCGCTTCCGTCATCAACGCAAACTGCCGTGCCACAACTGTCATGATTGTCTCCAAAGGCACAATGTCGGAATGATACCCGATCCCCGTACACGAGGTATGGTTCGCATCCTCATGGACGTCGCGACCCAAATCGTTGCGCATGATATTGAGAAATGCAGCCTCGGATCCCGGGAAAAAATTTTGACGGATACAACTCCGTGCATAATAATATCGATCGTCGGCAACATGCTTCTGATACTCTTGCCACGAATTTCGTTTCATCCTCTTTCGATCTATTTGTCGACCTGCGCCCCACTTATTGGTGGTTGCCGCTATTGGTCGTATATACCATTTTCATATAATTCTCATCGGCATGTTCTAACCCCATCTCCTGCGCCTTCCGCTCAGAATGCGCTTCGATATTGTCGAAAAATGCCTGCCCTCCGCTCACCTCAAAAATCCGGTGCAACTCTCCCAATGTCTCATCATCGATCCGTCGAACTGCTCCGACTCCCTCTCGCTGGTAATTCTCACTGAAGCGTTCAAACACCCCCTGGTCATTATCATGGATCCAACGCCATACTGGCCCCTGTTCTGGATGAAGGTCCGGATCAACCAACTTGGGATGCACACAATAGCCCGTAGCCAAAATACTCTCTCCCACCGTCCGTTTCAAGGCCAACTGTTGCCGTCCTTTTTCGGACTCCACGAAAAATCCCAGACGCTGAGAAAGCGTACGAAGACCCTGGATCACATAACCCGGCGTATTGCCACGGGGACAACGGGGCCGACAGGACATACACTCGCCGCAATACCAGATCGTATCGCTCTTGAGCAAGGCTTCGATCGTATCGTCATCCTGCGTCTGAACCGCCGTCACAATCTGACGCGGGTCATAATTGTAGAACTCCGCAGCTGGACAGACGCCTGTACACACACCGCAATTCATGCAGGCTGTAAGACCTTCTCGGATACGTACGTCCTCCCGGAGCATATCGAAATATTTTCCCATAATCGATTGTTTCGATCGTTGCCGACTATTCGGCATAACAAAAGTACGCTCAATATTCAAGGTGCCGGGTAGTGGTAAAGCCCATTTCGGATAAGTATAAATACCCGTTTTCCATCTCTGAATCCACAGGCCACATATAATATCAACAAAAAAAGAGAGACGACTCAAAAATCGTCTCTCTTCCATTATTTCAGATAAGGGAAACTCCCTCTACATCATTAGATCTCGGTCATCCAACCATAGGTATCCTCAGACTCCCCGAATTGGATCCCTTGCAGGCGGTGGAACAACTTCGTACATACAGGACCTGCCTCATCCCCGTCACAATATACAAATGTCTCTCCCGTCTGCGGATCATAGATCGTCTTGATCGGAGAGATTACAGCAGCCGTACCGCAACACCCTACCTCTTCAAAAGTCGGAAGCTCGCTCGCCTCTACCTTACGTTGCTCGATTCCCAAGCCCAACTCTTTCTCGGCAATCGTCCGGAGACTCAGATTGGTTATCGACGGAAGAATGGAGTGTGAATGAGGTGTGATATATTTCCCTCCGCGAATCGCAAAGAAATTGGACGTACCGCACTCGTCAATATATTTCTTCTCCGCTGAATCAAGGTAAAGAATACCCGGATACCCCAACTGATGAGCTACCTCCTCCGAGATAAGACTCGCACCATAGTTACCGCCTGCCTTTACGTGACCTGTACCGCGAGGTGCCGCACGGTCGTGATCCCGGTCGATCATCACCCGGATCGGATGGAAACCTTCCTTATAATAAGGGCCTACTGGCGTTACAAATACAATGAACAGATATTCGTCAGAAGGATTTACGCCCACTTTGGCGCCACTTCCGATCAGCAACGGCCGGATATAAAGCGTCGCACCTGTCCCATAAGGCGGAACAAAACGTCGGTTCGCATCGACCACCATCTTCACTGCCTCGACGAACAGATCGACCGGAACCGGTTGCATCTGAAGATAATCGGCTGAAGACTGCATCCGTTTGGCATTTTCTTCAATCCGGAAAACACGCACCTTGCCGTCCTTTCCCATAAAGGCTTTTTGGCCCTCGAAAGCCTCCTGCCCATAATGTAAACAGGTTGCGGCCATGTGCATGGGAATGAATTCCTCACTGTGCAACTCGAGACGGCCCCACTTCCCGTTACGGTAGTAGCACCGTACATTGTAATCGGTCTTCATGTACCCGAAGCCCAGGTTACGCCAATCCATATTCTCCATAATCGTAGTATAGCTTTAGATTTTCTGTATATTCTCTTACCCGTCAGTCCTCCTCTCGCTTCACATATCCTTTCCCCTCAGTCAAGACTTGACAACTCTACGCCCGATGATCCCTACGTGAATTCATACGGAACAACTGACGAAATATTTCGACCGATTAACCTACCGTCGAACCGTTTACGACCTTTTGACCTGGTTCGAGCAGCACCAACTCTCCGCTCGGATTTTGAGCCATCAGTATCATCCCTTGAGAAACAACACCCCTCAACTCGCGAGGCTCCAGATTTACCAGCACCAACACTTGTTTACCAATCAGAGACTCCGGAGTATAATGTTCGGCTATTCCCGAAACAATTGTCCGTTTATCGAGTCCCGTATCGATCGTCAGTTTGAGCAGCTTCTTCGTCTTGACCATCTTCTCGGCCTCGAGAATCGTTGCCACGCGAATATCCATCCGCCCGAAATCATCGAACGTAACACTCTCTTTTTGTTCTGCTAGCGTCTTATTGGCCTCCTTCGCCAAGTTGGCTTTCTTTGTTGCTGCCAATTTTTGTAATTGCGCCTCGATCACGCTATCCTCTATCTTCTCGAACAGTAACTCCGGTTTCCCGATCCGATGACCTGCCTTTAAAATATCAGACATACCGATCTGCTCCCAACCGAGCGCATCGACATTCAACAAACGGAAGATTTTCTCCGACGTAAACGGCATGAACGGTTCGATGGCAATACCCAAGCTTGCCGTTATCTGCAAAGCAAGATTCAGAATCGTTGCCACGCGCGACGGATCCGTCTTGATCAACTTCCACGGTTCTGTATCAGCCAGGTATTTATTACCCAAACGGGCGATATTCATCGCATCCTTGAGCGCCTCGCGGAAACGATAATTCTCGATATTCTCCTCCAATGATCGCTTGATTGACGGCAACTCACCCATCGTATCCCGATCATAATCGCTCCACTCACCCGCCTCCGGAACTTGGCCTTCGAAATATTTATCAGTCAGCACCAAAGCCCGGTTGACAAAATTACCCAAAACGGCTACCAACTCATTGTTATTACGTGCCTGGAAGTCTTTCCATGTGAAATCATTATCCTTCGTCTCGGGAGCATTGGCACAAAGTACGTAACGCAACACATCCTCTTTGCCAGGAAATTCCTCCAAATATTCATGTAACCACACGGCCCAATTGCGCGAAGTCGAGATTTTATCCCCCTCAAGATTCAAGAACTCGTTTGCCGGTACATTTTCCGGCAGAATGTAACCTCCATGAGCGCGCAACATCGACGGGAAAACAATGCAATGGAACACGATATTATCTTTTCCGATGAAATGAACCAATTTGGTATCTTCATCCTTCCAATATTTTTCCCAATCGGGAGTCAACTCTTTGGTCGCCGAAATATAACCGATCGGGGCATCGAACCACACGTACAACACCTTACCCTCGGCTCCTTCTACCGGAACAGGAATTCCCCAATCAAGATCGCGGCTCACTGCGCGAGGTTGCAAACCCAAGTCAAGCCAACTCTTGCACTGTCCGTAGACGTTCGCTTTCCACTCCTTATGGCCTTCGAGTATCCATTTGCGCAGAAACTCTTCATATTTGTCGAGCGGCAGATACCAATGTTTTGTCTCTCGCATCACTGGAACTGAGCCGGTAATCGCACTCCGAGGATTGATCAGATCCGTCGCATTCAACGACGTACCGCATTTCTCGCACTGATCACCATAGGCCCGATCGTTTTGGCAATGCGGGCAAGTCCCGACAATATACCGATCAGCCAAAAACTGGTGTGCCTCCTCATCGTAATACTGCATCGTAGTCTGCTCTGTAAACACCCCTTTATCGTACAGCGTACGGAAAAAAGCCGCTGCCGTCTCGTGGTGCATGGGCGACGACGTCCGAGAATAGATATCGAACGACATACCGAGACCTTTGAATGCTTCCTTTATGATATTGTGATACTTATCAACTATATCTTGAGGCGACACCCCTTCCTGCCGCGCTTTGATCGTAATGGGTACGCCGTGTTCGTCCGAGCCACAAACCGAAATCACATCCTCTCCCTTAAGACGCAAATAGCGCACATAAATATCTGACGGAATATAGACACCGGCCAAATGACCAATATGCACGGGCCCGTTGGCATACGGCAGTGCCGAAGTC
>CASDSC010000054.1 GCA_949283215.1 uncultured Alistipes sp.
GATCCTGCTCAACACGATCATCGGTGCTTTGTTTTCAGTGATCGGCCTGCTTTTCCTCGACAAAATCCTCTATATATTCGGGGCCAGTGAGCAAACAATCCCCTATGCCCGTGATTATATGCGCATCATTCTTATAGGAAATGTGCTCACTCACATATATCTTGGATTGAACGACATGCTTAGAGCTTCGGGATATCCATCTCGAGCCATGATCGCTACGTTATCCGCTGTATTGATCAATTGCGTTCTCAATGCAATATTCATTTTCTCCTTCGGATGGGGCATCAAAGGTGCTGCATGGGCAACGCTAGCCGCACAGGTATGTGCACTTACATACGAATTAATTCACTTCAGCAATCCGAAACACTATATCCATTTCAAACGAGGTATTTTTCGCCTGAAAAAGCAGATTGTACAAGGAATCTTAGCCATCGGACTCTCTCCATTTTTACTCAACCTATGTGCCAGCGCAGTCGTTATTCTGATCAATCGTGCCTTACAACTGACCGGAGGAGATATGGCCGTAGGGGCATACGGTATCGTCAATCGTGTGGCACTGTTCTTCGTGATGATCACCTTCGGATTCAATCAGGGGATGCAGCCTATCGCCGGATACAACTATGGAGCGCAAAAATACGATCGGGTCATCAAGGTCCTAAAATATACAATCCTCTGTGGCATGTGTGTTACAACCACAGGCTTCTTATTAGGAGAACTTTTCCCACGTCAGATCGCATTTTTGTTCACCGACAACGAGGAGTTGATCGGGATGGCCGCCCGGGCACTTCGATTCGTATTGATTTTGTTCCCGTTTGTCGGATTCCAAATCGTCACATCCAATTTCTTTCAATCGATCGGAATGGCTAAAAAGGCTATTTTCTTGTCCCTAACCCGCCAAATGTTGTTTCTGATCCCATTTTTATTGATATTACCACATTATTACGGAGATACAGGCGTATGGATCAGTATGCCAATGGCCGATTGTGTTGCGATCATTGTAGCGGCCATTTTATTGACACGACAGTTACGTATATTCAAAGCCCAGATGAGGGCTCAACAATCAAATAATCACACAACCAATCAATAACCCATCCGATGAATACCAACTTTGTCATCTCCATTGGCCGGCAATTCGGTAGCGGCGGCCGTGAAATCGGACAAAAATTATCCGCCGATTTCGGTATCGGTTATTACGATAAAGAACTGATGAAACTGGCAGCCAAAGAGAGCGGACTCACCGAGGCCTTTTTTGAAAAGGCTGACGAACGAGCTCCTGGCACACTCATGCATGCTCTTGCTGTCACCCTGTCCACAGGGGGCGGGCTGTTCCAACCCAATGCCTTATCGGGAGAGAATTTGTTCAATTTCCAATCAGAAGTCATTCGTCAGCTAGCCGCAGAACAATCCTGTGTGATTGTGGGTCGCACGGCAGATTACATCTTACGAGACAATCCTCGATGCATCAACATTTTCATTCATGCACCGTTAGCTGCACGCATTGAAAGAATCATGAAGACAGAAAATCTGGATGCTAAAAAAGCTGAAGAACTGATTCGAAAAACAGATAAAAGCCGGGCTGCCTACTACAACTACTACTCAGGGAAAGTATGGGGAGACTCAGCCTCCTATCATCTTTCCATCGATTCGACCGCACTAGGTATTGACATGACAATCCAGTTTATTCGCGACTTTGTCGAACGGCGTCTGGCCATGGTTCGATAATACCAAATAACAATAAAGCCTCGCCAATACAAAAATGGCGAGGCTTTTTATTATATACTCTCAACACTATTGACGTACCAGATCGATACTCATCAGATAGGTATTATATGGCACCCACATAGACATCACGAAATAGAGTTTGTCTCCTTTGAGCGATGCCGGATGGATATAAGAGCCATATAATTGGGCATAATCCTCCCCATGCACCACTTCCATCGGCGCACTCCAAGGCCCAGTGATATCATTGGCCGTTCGCATCGCCACATCATATCCGTACGCCACATCCCGGAAATACAAAATGATCCATTTCCCGTAAATCGGATGATAGGCAATCGACAATTCACCTGCATGGTCGTCAAACAATACGACGGCAGCCGCTTCATTATCTTTGACCCAATCCTGACCATTCCAATACTCATAGTTGGAGAGATCCTCAATCTCCGTCTCCTTGACCCGCGCCAGTTTCGGTTGCGAATTGCGTCCACTGACCGTACCCACGATGTACACATAACCATCGCCATTTTTCCCAAAACCGACCATACCAAAGTTACTGTTCGAACTGAAGGTCACCTTGGGACAACGAGCCCATTTCAAACCATTATCCACAGATCGGTATAGCCCCGAATAATTGGTTGTCCAACCCGTCCAGGTTTTCAGATTAAAATAGTGGACATAGTCTATGCCATTGGCTCGGATTGCCGAAGTCGGAATAGAGGTCCAGTCTCCGTTACCCGATACGTCTTTCGCGCCATATATGATTTCCCGGGCCTGGTTGACATTCAACGGATCCAACGCCGCGTCGTCGATTGTCATACCATCCGACAGGTCATCGTCCTCCGAGAACAACAACACATTGCAACGCCAACCGCCTGCAGCTCCGGGACCACCGCCATTATAAACGGGAGTAAATGAACGCCCATAGGTATCACCGAAGAACAAGCCGTATCGTCCCGGTGTTGTTTCCCATACGATTCCGAGGTCGGTACCTCCCACATTAAACCGTTGATCGGTCTGATTATCGACTTTGTAGAGAGTAGCCGGTAAGATCGGATCATCCGTCTGTTCGGCTCCCGTTACGCGCGACACACATTGCAGATTCTTAAATCCGAGGCCACCCCGACGATCCACCTTCAATGTTTGTACCGGCGACCGCCATCCATTCACATCGACCGCTTCGAACGTAAAAGTAAAATAGTCGGCATCTGTTGTTTTGAACGAATATGAAAAAGTATAATCGGGTGTCAGGTCGGCAGCGAACAATTTCGAACTTTCCGTACGATCCCAATCGATCCGTTCGACCTGAATATAATCCAACTCGGCAAGATTCTCGATCGACATCTTCACGGTCACCTCATCACTTTCTCCTGGATTCACAGTATCGTTTTCCAACGTCACAGTTACGGCACCTTCCGGCAGGTTCACTTGTACGGTTTCAGGCTCCGAAGCTGACCCATCCGTACTTACAGCCACGAATTCGAGTGCAAAGGTGGCTGGATCACCCTCAGTATAAGTATACACATAGGTATACGAGGCGGTTAAATCCGACTGATTCATCGAACTTGTCGTCCGATCTTCCTCCACCACTTTAGTCACATTCAACGACTTTAGATTTTCAAAATGCTCAAACTCAATCGCTACCGATGCTGTTTTAGAGGCTGGATCCATATTGACCGTCGAAGCGGCCACAGTCAATGTTGCCGGTTCAATCGGCCCCTTTTCTCCATCGGAATCAGAATCTTTACATCCGGTAAAGCCTGCGAGTAACAGACTCGCACAAATCATCCATTTTCTCATCATCACTCTTTTCATATTAATAAACTATAATCACAATCACGAAACCACACCTTCGCTCTCCATAACTTATCAAGGATTACTCTCTCGGAGCGATATCCAGTTTCATCAAAAAAACGTTATATGGTCTCCACATCGACATCAAAAAATAGAGATGATCCCGGTCGTCGACCCACGGATGAATAAACGATCCGTACAGTTGCGGGAATTCTCGTCCATGCGCCACTACCTTGGCCTCGCTCCACGGGCCAGTAATTATGGCCGCATCCCGCATGACAATCGCATAGTCCCGTTTGCAAAAATAGAGAACGATCCATCGCCGGTATTTCTTATGGTATATCAACGATATTTCGCCCACGGTATCGTCAAACAAGGGAGTCGCGACTTCCTCGTCACCCACGATCCAGCCACGGTCGGCATGCCAGAATTCATAGCGATCCTGCTGCTCGATATCCTGTTCCCGAAATCTGAGCAAACGCACCGCATCGGAACGTCCCGACTGTGTACCAAGCATATATACATATCCGTTCTGTTTGGCATAGGCGGCTTGTGCGAAATGACTGGTACTGTCGAACCGAATCGGAGTCGGCTCCCAGGTCCAACCGCCATCTGTAGATCGTCTCACTGCAGAATAATTGGTATTCCAATCTTTCGGACCGCCCCAATATCGCACCATCATATAATGCATATAATCGACCTCACCGATCCGTACAGCAGCCGTCGGGATGGCGGTCCAGTCCCCTTCGCCCGATTTGTCTTTCGGGGCAAAGATCAATTCGCGGGCAGCCCCCTTCTCATCAGTCACCATTCCCGAAAAGGTCAAACCGTCCTCGAGTTTACGATCGTGCGAGAAAGCCAATAAATTACACCGCCAATTACTGCCCACCGGTTCACGTATTACAAACCGGCAATCACTTCCGTACGAATCGCCAAAAGCAATACCTACAGTTTTCCGATCCATTTGCCAGATGATTCCCAAATCGGTTCCTCCCACATCAAAGCGTTCATCGGTCCGATTAGGATTTACCAAATCGAATTCAGGCAGCGGTTTACCAGTTACCTGAGCCACCATTTTCAGTGCGCCTGGCACCAAATCGGCTCTGTTATCAATACATACGACATATTCACACCGTTCCGCTCCCGCGTTATATTGCATCCAGAATTCCAATTTCGTGACATCAGGATCATCCGCGTGCACCGTGTATCGAAAATAAGAAGGCCACTCGCCATTCTTTTGCATGACCATCGTATCGGACAAACGTGTTCCGGCATCGATTCTAACCCGAATACCCTTAGGTACATTCAACTCATCTATACGCAGAGGTATCTTCAATGATTCAGCACGATTCTTCACTTTTGCCCGAGCACGAATATGCACTTCGTCAGCACACACCTTTGTATTTTCCGAATCAGGCCTCTCGATCCAAGGCAACGCGATGGCCGATCCGACAGACACACAAAAAAAACGCCACGACAAAAGCCAGACTTTTTACCCACATAGTAATTACAGGAATAATAAGGTTAATAAAATTAATGGAAGCAAAAATACAAAAATATTTTACCCGGACAAAGAGTCCCAAACTTTCTAAATAGGGTTTAGTCATGCGCCATACGCAATAGGGTTGCGAATCCCATTGATTCACAACCCTATCGGAAGAATCGTCTCATGGACGATCCTTTTATACATCCAGTAAATTATTTGACATCGTCCCAATTATCCGAACGGAACGGTACGGCCGGTATGCCGGAAGCGTTGAACAGACTGGCTTCACACAAATTACGGAAAGCATAACGCACGGCAACGGGCTGATTGACCTGATCGCAACGTACTTCTACCGTATTGGGACCTGTCAGATACGCTAC
>CASDSC010000055.1 GCA_949283215.1 uncultured Alistipes sp.
GAAACAACACCCGGTGAAAAATCGAGCCACGAAGCATCGATCTCCCAACCGTGACGACGACCGACCCATCCGGTAATGGCGGTGTGGTAGGTGGCGTCACGAAAGGCATAACCGTATACCGGATGCTCGATTCGGCGCATAAAGGCTTCTGTAATAAACGGAGCGACCGCAAAATCGGTGTCTGCGACCCACAACGGAATGACGTCGGCCCGACCGAAAATCTCTTCCCGTCGGTCGTATTTTTCACAATGACTTCCTTCTCGGTTGACGATTTGGTCAAAATTATACATAAAAGTGTAGATTGTAGTGAGACAATTGATTTACATGCATATGGCAATGGCATGTCGAAAAGACGAAAAGTGAAAAATAATTGACCGGCTTTTCGATTTAAAGAACAAATTTATGTAAAATAACGTTACTTTTGTGGACTTTATAACAATAAATTTCAATGAGAAATTCTGATCCTAAATTTAAACAGGACGGTGGCCGTCACAGTGTTGGCCGTCACGTCAGTCCGAAAGATCGTTTCAACCGGGAAGGTGCGGACGATCAACGTGACAATCGTAATTATGACCGAGAATCTTCGTTTTCGGGGCGGGATAGGCGTACCCGTACTTCGAAAATGGGTTTCGAAAAAGTGACGCGTGAATCTCGTCCCGACCGATCCCGGGAGGGTGAACGTCATTCGTTCAATCCTAATTTTACACGTGATAATCGGCTCGTGTCGTCCGACAGACGCCAGTCTTCACGATATGACGAGGGTAATAGACGGAATGATAATGAAAGACGGGCTGACAGCAACTCACGATTCCGTCGGAATTCAGGGGATCATAATGATCGTTGGAACTCGGGAAACAACCGCAGATATGGCAATGCGGTGGATGGCGAAAATGAGAGTCGTCAGTATCGGAAAAGAAATAACTCCGGTTATAAGGACGGTAAAAGACAATATGCGGCTGAGCGTTCGAAAAATTACCCGAAATTTGCACCCGACGCTCTGCAGGGCTCAATCCGCCTCAATCGTTTTATCGCTCAGTCCGGATTGTGTTCGCGCCGTGAAGCTGATGATTTTATCCTGGCGGGCGTGGTGACGGTTAACGGTCAGGTTGTGACCGAACTCGGTACCAAAATTACAGCCAATGACGTGGTGAGGTTCAATGACAGCATCGTACATGGCGAAAAAAAGGTCTATATCGTAATGAATAAGCCCAAAGGTTTTGTTACCTCGGTCGATGATCCTCATGCCGACAAAACGGTGATCGATCTGGTGAAGAACCGGTGTGAGGAGCGGGTGTATCCTGTGGGGCGTCTTGATAAGAACAGTGTGGGCGTATTGCTGATCACCAATGACGGTGACCTGACCCGTCAACTGACACATCCCAGTTATCAGAAGAAGAAAATATACCATGTTACATTGGACAAAGCATTGACCAAGGCTGATATGCAGCAACTGGCGGACGGTATCGAATTGGAAGACGGGCCGATTGCTGCTGATGAGATCAGTTACGTAGGCGATAGTAAAAAGAATGTGGGGGTTGAGATCCACTCCGGACGTAACCGTATTGTCCGCCGTATGTTCGATGCGTTGGGGTATAGCGTGCAGAAACTCGATAGAGTCTATTTTGCCGGTCTGACCAAGCAAAAACTCAAACGGGGGGCATGGCGTTTCCTGACTCCCCGCGAGGTGGAGATTCTGAAAAGCGGCCGTTACGAATAAACGGGCTGATGGCGACGGGAGAGGGCGCTTTGGTGTGACAGTAAGGATGATAAGGGGGCGGACCGTGTCGTGTGAGGCCGATCAGGCCTAAAGTCGTATGGTAGTCACCTGGTTATGTGTTTGAAAGAGAAAAACGGATAGTAGGAGGGTATCCCCATTATGATGCAGGGAAGCAATCTGTCGCATAATCCGGAGATCGGCTTTTGAGAAAAATTTGAAATAGTTTTCGTTAAGAGCCCGATATAAAATGATTCCGGACGATTCTGTGTCGTAAAAGCAGAATTCGTCCGGAATTTTATTTCTGTAATTATTGTCGGAGGTGTAAACTTATTCCTCTGTGTACAAAGGTTGTAATTCCTCCGGCTTTGTGACCAGCACTTTATCGATACGGGCTCCATCCATGTCGACAATCTCAAAACGGAAGGATTGCCATGTGACCGTTTCTCCGGTTTGGGGCACGTGATCCAGTTCATGCAGAATCAAACCACTCAGCGTATTGTATTCATATTCGGAATACAAATCCTCGAGATCGAAATAGGCCAGAAAATCGTAAAACGAACATTGTCCGTCTACCAACCATCCGCCTTCTTCCCGGGCTACGATTTCCTGTTCTTCCCCCATGTCGGGCATCACGCCGACCAAGGCTTCCAGCACATCCTTGAGGGTTATCATCCCCTGGATCTCTCCGAACTCATCGCTGATCAGGCCATATTTCAACCTCGTGTTTTTCATTTGCTCGAGAGCCGTATAGACGCTTGTGCTTTCGTGAAAAAATTGTGG
The DNA here is from genome assembly GCA_949283215.1 of uncultured Alistipes sp. Classification (GTDB taxonomy): domain Bacteria; phylum Bacteroidota; class Bacteroidia; order Bacteroidales; family Rikenellaceae; genus RGIG1874. The sequence continues at coordinate 2,498 of CASDSC010000055.1, forward strand.
CTGGTGAAGGACCTCATGAAGATCGAAACCGGGGGTGTCGATTCTGTCAAACAACTCTTTGAGGTATACGACTCCGACGACCCGGTCAATACTCCCTTCGGCTACAGGATATACATCGAACAGATTGCCGCTAATGGTCGCCCGGATTGAGCGATTGTCGCCGCTCAAGTCGAGCCATACGATGTCACTGCGATGCGTCATGATCGAACTGACATTGCGATCTCCCAAGGTAAAGACCCGTTCTACGATGTTTTGTTCCACTTCGTCGATTTCGCCATCGTCGGTACTTTCGCGTATCAGGTTTTTGATCTCTTCTTCTGTAACTTTGTTGTCCTGCTCGTTGATCTTGAGTATGTTGAAAATGAATGACGTGCTTTTGGATAGTAGCCAAACGAACGGTGACGCCAAAATAGACAAGGCACGCATGGGGCGGGCAATCAGTTTGGCTGCACGTTCGGCCGCTGTCATGCCGATCCGCTTGGGCACCAGTTCGCCGAAGATAATGGTCAGATAGGTTACTATGATCACGATCAAGGTTTGGGCGATACCGACTGAGTAGGCTGCAGGAATACCGATTCGGGTAAGTATCTTTCCGACATCTTGTGCAAATACATCGCCCGAATAGAGACCGGTCAGAATACCGATCAAGGTAATGCCTATCTGTATGGTGGACAAAAATTTGTCTGGTTTCTCGATTAACTTCAAGGCGGTCTTGGCTGCACGGTTGCCGTGGCGAGCATCGGTCTCGAGTTTGGATTTACGGGCCGAGATCAAGGCGATCTCGGTCATCGCGAAAATACCGTTGAGTAGAATCAATAGTAGAATGATAATGATCTCCATAGACGTTTTGGATAGTTGTCACAAATATAGTATATAAAAAATTGTTTTTATTCGTGGAAAAATTTGGCGGATCAACGAATATCCTCTATATTTGCACTCGCAAAAAGCGGAATCGCTTCTTTGTATGGGTCCTTAGCTCAGCTGGTAGAGCACGACACTCTTAATGTTGGGGTCCAGGGTTCGAACCCCTGAGGGCCCACCCGTAAAAGCCCGACAATCTTATGATTGTCGGGCTTTTGTTTTTGTGTCTCTATGTGAATGAGGGTAGACCGGCGAACACTACGTCCGATCCCGATAGAGAGGTGTATGGGAAGTTTGTGCGCGTCGGGTTTACATTTTTGCCAGTTCGCCGTCAATAAACTTTTGTTCTTCGGAACTCAGGTTGAAGTCGGCCGCACGTGCATTTTGTACCGCTTGTTCGGCATTGCGGGCTCCCACCAGCGCTACAGTGATCCCCGGATGATCAATTGTCCAACGCAATACCAGTTGCGAAAGTGTAGCCCCTTTGGCATCAGCTAGCGGTTTGATTCGTGCGAGGAATGTGTTGGCACGTGAAATATATTCGTCCGTGAAGAATGCATTGGTCGCCCGATGATCCCCGGCAGCAAATTTGTAACCGGGTTTCATCTTACCGGTCAGCAGGCCACGTTGAAGCGGACTGTAAGCCAGGATGGATTTCCCTTGGGCCATGCAGTACGGTATGGTTTCGCTCTCAATGCTTCGGTTGACCATACTGAACGGAACTTGGTCTGAGGCCAGCGACAGGATCGTTTCAGCTTGTGCCATTAAGGCCGAATCGTAATTGCATACTCCTGCATAACGTACCTTGCCTTGCTCGATCAAGCGTCCGACTGCTTCGAATGTTTCGTCGAGGGGAGTCGTTGGATCGGGCCAATGGATCTGGTATAGATCGATGTAGTCGGTCCCGAGACGGCGTAAACTCTCTTCGCATTCGTGGAGGATGCTTTCACGGCCTGCATATTTATAGATGTCAATGGCATGGCCTGCATTGTCCTGGCTTTTGAAGGCAAATGCGCCTCGAGCCAAATCCCAGCGCATACCGAACTTGGTGAGAATCTGAAGCTCCGTACGAGGTATCTCTTTTATCGCTTCGCCGACTATGCGTTCGCTTTCGCCCTGGCCATAAATCGGAGCTGTGTCAATTGAGGTGACTCCCTGTCCGTATGCTGCCCGGATCGCTTCGATCGCTGCATTGCGGTCGGTCGACCCCCACATCCATCCACCTGCGGCCCAGGCACCGAATGTAATGGCGGATAGTTGTAGATCGGTTTGTCCTATTCTTCTATATTCCATAATGTGAAAAATTGATGTTGGTGGGAAACCTGATTGTATGTTACGTGTGTGACTTGGGGAATAATGGTTGGGGCATTGGTCGCAGTGGAGCATTGTCGGCGATGCCTCGAACTATGATTCCTCTGCGGAATAGAGTTGGTGTGTGATAGACGGTGGCATGTGCGTTGGAAGAGTCGAACTGATGCCAGCCACTCATTCGAATTATCATTGCCCTATATCGCTGTGCTGACGAAGATAACGGTCTATCTCGCAGAATGGAACGTCTTTGAGCAATACAGTCCGATCCGCATCGAGCAGATATAGGGTTGGAATGGCCCGCAGATCGTATAATTCCTGATCACGTATAGCCAGGGTGTGGTCATAGGCATTGATCCACGAAGAAGGTATATGGGATTGGTATTCAATCCATTTCTGGATGTCTTCGTCGGGGTAGAGGGCCAGTACCTGAAGCTCCTTTTTGTTGATCAAGGCCGATACGAACAGCGATTGTTCGATCTGTTCGATATATTCTTTACAGGCGTGGCAGCCCGGATTGTTGATGAACAAAAGAGTTTTTCTCTGCGGTAATGTGTAGAGTGTCCCGAGAGTCCCCGACGAGGTTTTGAATTTGAAATCGGTAGCCTTCATCCCCGGTCTGTTTTTACCCGCCATGACCAGTTGGTGCTCCGGCCGCAGGCGAGTCAGACTGTCGAGGTGAGGTGACGTGACCATACTTTGGAGAACCGGAATATAAAGCGTTTCGTCTCGAACAGGAGAGTTGGGATCGTATAGGTATTTTTCAAAAATGGAAGTGAATAGATGGTACATGGCACTGTCGGCTCCCGCTTTTGTCAGAGTCGTTGTGATGGATGAATTTGCCAGAGAATCGGGCATGCGGTGTAGCAGCTGAATGTAATCGGCGACGGCCTGACGGACCACATCGTGTGCATGGAGGTAGTTTGTGTCAGTAAAATTGAAATTATCCCAATAATGTGAGGCCAGATATTGTAATCGTTCGTCGTTGGAGTTGATCATCATCGGAATCTCTACCGGACGGAATTTCGGGGCTGATGCTGTGGGCTTTTGTTGTTGGGAAGTACCGCACGCACTGAGAAGTATGCATGTGATGAGGAGAATTCTGTGAGGTCTCATTGTGGCTCGTGTTTATAATGGACAATAGCCGCACCCCTGTTGGTACGGCTATTGTCGTGTCCGTTTTTTGGGGAATGGAAATGTGAAACTACTGAAATGTCAGTCGTTTGTCATCTGTATTGGTGAAATCCGGAATCCCTGTCAGATCGTACGTGTGATTACGTTCAATGTTGAAATCATTGGTGTTATTTGCTCCGGGATATATGTCGAAAATAGCAACCGGAGCATCGGGATCGCTACTTACTGCACGAACTCGGAGGAAAGTGGCGGGCCGGTCTGTTATTTTATCCTCGGGACGGGTGATTTGATTATCTGTCCCTTGCAAATTTTCCGGAATAACATATGAGTAGGGCCTATTGGGAAGGGCAGATATAATTAAACCGTTTTTGACATCTTCGGAGGTTACGGTATGTCCAGGATAATAGTAGAGATTCTGCGGAATATTCATCAGTTGTATACTTTGGATGGTGTATTCAGAGTCATCTTGCGGAGAATACGTGAGCGTAATTTTTGATCCGGTTGGAATGATTTCAACTGGTTCATGTACAGTGCATTCGTTCCACTCAAGGTCGACTTTAGTCTCTCCAAAGTATGGAAGATCGCTCCAAACGCCGAATTTTCCGCTATATGACATGTTTTTAAAAGCCTCTATATTGCCGACATTGTCGAATTTTCTGTCGACCGTGTTGGCTACAAAATAGATTGTCGTTTTTTTGCCACCGATAAGATCAAATGTGATTACATCACCAGATGTATAGGATGTTACATCGTCTGATGCAATTTGGCGACCTAATGAATCAAATTGAATGGCCCAAATGTTGCTGAGTTCCACAGTCTCATTGGACTTTGTAGAGGTATATGTGTCTATAGTTTCGTCCGGAGATGGGACGATTAAAGTGAAGGATACGCGGACTGCATCGCCTGGTAATACAGCTGTGGGTCCCTTGTCTTTTTTACATGAGGTCAGCATAAGGGTGGCAAGACCGATACTGAAAACAGATTTCGAAAGAAAATAGAGTGTTTGCTTCATATGATTAAAAAAGTAGTGATTTTTTAGTTTGATACATTGTCGGTTTTTTTAAGCCATGTTTTTCCGAGACAAACAAAGATAGCGAAAAATCGAGATTTGTTGTAATAACGTTTGATTTCTATATAACGTATGTGAAGCAGGTAACATGGTATTGCCGAAGATTTTCAGGTGAAGTTAGCATGATGGATTGTTGGTGCTGGTGTTTCTAAGGCTATGGAGGTTTCCGTTAGGATAAATAACGGATATTTCGTAATATTGTCGCTGTATTCGTTATGGCTAATGTGCGTGATCTGCCACAATAGCACTGAAACTTTTTGTATCGCTCAAATATTCTATCATATATGTCCAGAAAAGTAGCATTGATCACCGGTGTGACCGGTCAGGACGGAGCCTATCTAGCCGAATTCCTACTTAAAAAAGGATATCTTGTCCATGGCCTGAAACGACGCAGCTCTTTGTTCAATACTGATCGTATCGATCATATTTATCAGGATCCCCATACGGAGAATCGTAATTTCGTCTTGCATTACGGAGATCTGACTGACAGCCTGAATCTGACCCGGATTATTCAAGAGACGCAACCCGATGAAATATACAATCTGGCTGCAATGAGTCACGTGAAGGTTAGTTTCGATACTCCCGAGTACACGGCTAATGCCGATGGAATCGGAACTTTACGTATTCTTGAGGCTGTCCGTTTGCTCGGTTTGACCGAGAAGACCCGTATCTATCAGGCTTCTACTTCGGAATTGTACGGTTTGGTGCAGGCTGTGCCGCAAAATGAGAAAACACCGTTCTATCCCCGTAGCCCTTATGCTGTGGCTAAACTGTATGCCTATTGGATCACGGTCAATTACCGTGAGGCCTATGGAATGCATGCCAGCAACGGAATTCTCTTCAATCACGAGTCGCCGTTACGAGGTGAAACTTTTGTGACACGTAAAATTACAAGAGCTGTTTCGCGTATCGTGCTCGGGATGCAGCATGAAATGTATCTCGGGAATCTCTCTTCGCAGCGCGACTGGGGTCATGCCAAGGATTATGTGCGGGCGATGTGGCTTATCCTGCAACAGGATGCACCGGATGATTATGTGATTGCTACCGGGGTGACTACCTCGATACGCCGCTTTGCCGAGATGGCGTTTGCTGAAGTGGGCATTCGTCTCGAATTCTGTGGCCAAGGGCTCGAGGAAAAAGGATATATGGCGAGTGTCGACGAGGCGTTGTTTGTCGAACGGGTCGGAGCTGATTACCTTGATGCCGTGAAGAATCGGATTGTCCAGGGCGATAATCTGGTCATCTCGGTTGATCCGCAATATTTCCGCCCGACAGAAGTCGATATGCTCATTGGCGATGCAACCAAATCACGGACCCAGCTCGGTTGGGTCCCCGAATATGATCTGGCCGGTTTGGTCGAAGATATGATGGCGAGCGACATCAGGCTGTTTAAACGCGACAGTTATTTGCGGCAGGGTGGGTATGCCACGCTCGAATATTTTGAATAGGCTATGGAGAAAAATAGTAAGATATATGTGGCTGGTCACCGTGGACTGGTGGGATCAGCGATTGTGCGGAGTCTGCGTGAACGCGGATACGATAATATCGTGACCCGGACCCATGCCGAGCTCGACCTGACGGATCAACGGGCCGTGACGGCTTTTTTCGACGCTGAACGTCCCGAATATGTCTTCCTCGCCGCAGCAAAGGTGGGAGGGATTATGGCCAATAGCCGTTATCGGGGCGAGTTCATCTATCAGAACCTCATGCTCGAGTGCAATGTGATTCATGAAGCATACCGCCACGGGGTGAAAAAACTGTTGTTTTTGGGCAGTACCTGTATCTATCCCCGCGATGCCGTACAACCTATGCCCGAGGATTGCCTGCTAACATCGCCACTCGAGTATACCAATGAACCGTATGCCATCGCCAAAATCGCGGGGATGAAGATGTGCGAAAGCTATAATCTGCAATACGGAACCAATTATATTGCCGTTATGCCAACCAATTTGTACGGCCCCAACGATAATTTCGACCTGGAAAAAAGTCATGTCATGCCGGCCCTGATCCGTAAAATCTATTTGGGACGATGCTTGGCCAAGAACGATTGGACGGCATTGAAGGCTGATTTTGATCGTATGCCGGTTGAGGGAGTCGATGGTTCTGATCGAGAGGCGATGCTCGCCAAAATGGCTAAGTATGGTGTGCGGGTCAATCCGGCCACGGGACGTGTCGAGGTCGAGATTTGGGGAACTGGAACTCCGTTGCGGGAATTCTTGTGGAGCGAAGATATGGCCGATGCCTGTGTGTATGTTATGGAGCAGGTTGATTGGTCTGATTTGGCGGCGGAAAAAACGGAAGTGAGGAACTGTCACATCAATATCGGTACGGGAAAAGAGTTGACCATCCGGGAATTGGCTGAGCTGATTGCCCATACTGTGGGTTTTGACGGTGATATTGTATTTGATGCAACCAAACCTGACGGTACGATGCGGAAATTGACCGATCCGTCGAAGCTTCATGCTCTCGGATGGCATCACCATGTTGAACTCGAAGACGGTGTCGAACGTTTGTATCAGTGGTATGTGAATAAATAAACCGATAGAGAAATTATGAAAAAGAGACGTGTCATACTTGTGATACGTCTCTTTTTTGTCTGTATACTCGTGTCCGAAGAGAGGTGGGGTGAGATTATGGCCTGTGGTGTGGGGACGATAGCTAGCTGGGGAAGGTAAGCGATACGCTAAATTTGGATCAGCAACATTCGATCAATCGTGTCGCGTTGTTTTTGATTTGTGGCAACGTTTTCTAATTGGGGTTTGTTAAAATTATTTATAAATTTGTTGTAGTGCCGCGATAAATTAGGTGTTGGATCCGATAATTTAGTCTTTCATAAAATAGATAATCAATGAATTGTATACGTTCATTCGTGTCGGCTATATTGATGGCCGGAGAGTTGGTGCTTGTTGATATGGTGTATGCGGAGAATACTCAACGACCTGTGTCTGAATCTGACGGCGTGCGTATCGCATGGGAATACAGTTCGATGCAATGCATCGCTCCC
>CASDSC010000056.1 GCA_949283215.1 uncultured Alistipes sp.
GTTTGCGGGGGCTCGACGCAATTCCTTTCACACGCTCCCTGCAGTTCGATCTCGAGTTGTGGCATTGGGCACGCACCCGGATGAACTACGCCCCCATCTCTTTCTGGTACCTCAAACCGGGAGGCACAACAGCAATTACTCCGGACGAAGCAGGAGCCCGTCACCCGGTCGCATTAGCCCGCACCGACATCTACCGACCGATTCCCAAACTGGTTCTCGAATGCGAAAATATTATCGTCGAGAGTATCACGTCGGGCTATACAGAGGTACAATCGGGGCATCGTAATCCCGAAACAGGACTTCCAACCTGGAGCGAAGGATCTCAAATCTATTGGAACGGCGCCCGTGTAGGGGACCGCATGGTGGTTGGTTTCGAGAGCGATAACAGCGGCCGGTATCACCTCAACATTTTACCGACGATCGCTCCGGACTACGGCACCTTCGACCTATATTTCAACGATAAGCTGATAGCATCAGGTGTCGACCTATATCATCCGACCATATCCACACGAGAGATATCGCTCGGCGACGTTGATTTACAGAAAGGGCATAACACGATCACGATCGAATTACGGGCTCTTCCGGGCGATCTCACAACCTGCTGTTTCGGTCTGGACCGCCTCACGCTTTGGAGATAATGCACTATCAATCAGCATCAATAACACGATTAGCATAATCGATTTATCTACTACTACATACCGGGATCCTTTTGTAATAAAGGATCCCGGTATTTACATTATGATATACCTAGCAATTTTCACAAACAGCCCTCTAAAGTTTCCAAATTTTTCAATAAATTTTCTATCATCAAACGACTTTCCCAACAACGTTACAATAAAAATAAAGGAACCACCGAATCATACTTAATTTTTTTGCAAAAAATCCTAAAAAAAATTAATAATAAAAGTTCGTTTTGAAAATATTTACTTATATTTGTAAAAATTCGATTTAATACAAAAACCTTTATGGTCTTGCTTAAAGAATTTTTCAATCAGGACGAAGAGAGTTCACAGAAAGGCATCACCCAAAAGAATAATCTTTTGAAACGTCAAATTATCGCCCACATGGTAACCCATGGGGAAAGCACTCTTTCGGAACTGACCCGACGGCTACATATCAGCATTCCGACCATGACGAAACTGGTCGGAGAATTGATAGAAGATCAGATCGTAGTCGACAACGGCAAGATCGAGACAAGCGGAGGTCGACGCCCCAACATTTTCGGTTTAGCCAATACAGCCATCTATTTTGCGGGTTTGGACGTCTGCCGCGACCGATTGGGTTTTGTAATCACCGACCTGAAAAACAATGTACTCGACCGGCGCGAGGCCAGCGATTTTCGTTTGATCGACACCACGGAGTGCCTGAGCGAACTACTCGACCGGACAGAACATTTTCTTGCTGATTGTTCGATCGACCGGAACAAGATACTGGGATTGGGAGTCTGCATTTCAGGCCGGGTCAATCCGCGTACAGGCCGCAGCTACAAATACTTCACTACCGAGCCACAATCACTTCGCGAATTGATCGAAACACGCACGGGTATCCGGACACTGATCGAAAATGACATGCGAGCACGGAGTTATGCCGAATATTACGGCCGGGTTCGCGACGCTCAACATGTAATCTATCTCCATTTAGGGAAAGGGGTTGGTATCGGCATCATCATTGACGGAAAACTCTATTACGGCAAATCAGGTTTTGCAGGAGAGTTTGGGCACACGCCATTTTTCGACAACGAAATCATCTGTGCCTGTGGCAAGAAGGGGTGCCTTGAGACTGAGGTTTCAGGTATGGCGATCGAACGGAAGATGATTTCAAAAATCGAAGAAGGAGTCAACACGATTCTCAGGGAACAATACGACCGCACGGGCTCGATCCACATCGACGACATCATCAAGGCGGCGAAACATGACGACAATCTATCGATCGAACTGATCGAAGAGGCTGGCGAGAAGATTGGGAAAAGCGTAGCGTTTTTGATCAACATCTTCAACCCGGAATTGGTCATTATCGGCGGCAATTTGGCTCAAGCAGGTGATTATCTGATGTTACCGATGAAATCGGCGGTAAACAAATATTCTCTGAGTTTGGTATACAACGACACCGCTTTCCGTCTCACTTCAATGGGCGAAGAGAGCGGGGCATTAGGCGCGGCGATGTTGATCCGCAACCACATTATTGGACTGTAAAAGCATATAATATGAACGTACTCGAATCGGACCTTATCCGTCTTCGTGCTCTCGAACCGGAAGATGTTGAATTGCTATACAAATGGGAAAATGACACCAATGTATGGAAAGTCAGCAACACTGTCGCCCCATTTTCGAAACATATCTTACGTCAATTCATCGAGAATCAGAACTACGACATCTACGAGACCAAACAGTTTCGCCTGATCATTGAGGCCAAAGAGAGTGGGAAACCAGTGGGGGCCATCGACCTATTCGATCTCGATCCGTACAATTGCCGGGCAGGCGTCGGCATTCTGATCTACGACGAACAGGACAAAGGACAGGGTTACGCCTCCCAGGCGGTTACGACACTGATCCGTTATTGTTTTCAGGTACTCTGCCTCAACCAATTGTACTGCAATATTGCAGCAGGCAACATGCGCAGTTTATCTCTGTTCAAGAGCAAAGGGTTTTCAATTATCGGTCTGAAGAAAGAGTGGGTTAAGACCACCTCAGATTGGCAGGACGAATACATGCTCCAGCTCATTAATCCTCGCAAAGGATAGCCCAACAAACCGTCACAATCACTGCACTCCATTTTGAAATAAAAATGTAGCCCGGCCGATGGATATTCGGCCGGGCTACAATCATTTTGCCTTCTTATTAATGAGCAGATGTTTCTGTAGCCGCAGCGATCA
>CASDSC010000057.1 GCA_949283215.1 uncultured Alistipes sp.
CGCTGCCCCTCGACTTGCATGTGTTAGGCCTGCCGCTAGCGTTTATCCTGAGCCAGGATCAAACTCTCCATTGTATAAAATCAATTATATAAATCCTAGCTTCACTCAAAGGTATTTGAGTCTCGCTATCAATCTGATAGTGGACAAACTTTAGCTGCTAAAATATCTTCAAAGAACTTAAATTCTATTCTAATTTTTCAATCCCCTTTTCTTCAGATCAACCTCCGAAAAGTTTGCGGGCGCAAAGGTAAGAAGTATTTTTTAAACTTCCAAATCTTTGTAAGAAAAATTTCGAAAAACTTTTTCAGAACTTTTGCTTGACAGATCACTTCTGTTTTGCGGGTGCAAAGATGAGAGTAATTTTTGAAACTACCAAATCTTTTTTAGATTTTTTTCAATCTTTTTAGAACCTCGCAACACCAGGTAATTTCTGTTTTGCGGGTGCAAATATAAGTCGTTTTTCTAACAACTTCCAAACTTTTCGCCTATATTTTTTACATAAAATTTCAGTCTCCTTAACAATCCATTAACATACAAAGATTTACATATGCTATTTCTTATACATAAAAATGGGGCATTTACCCCCGCCCTACCCAAAGATCCATTCTTTCATAACGGTTCCGCACAGTGAATCTCAGCACTAAGAACTACAAATTTCCTCTTGGTGCATCGTATATTCTCTCACAATAAAAAAATAGGGACTCCACAAAGAGTCCCTATTACAGCACTTCCGTCTGTATTTTTTACAAACAACAACACTATACGTGCGCAGCGACAAAATCGCCGACCTCTGTCGTCGAGTAAACTTTCTCGCCTTTGTTAGCTATATCCTCCGTCACGACACCCTGTTCAATAGCCTTATTTACGGCATTACGCACAGCTTGTCCCTCCTCATTCAACCCTACGTGCTCAAGCAACATAGCTGCCGACAATATCGTCGCCATGGGGTTTGCAATATTCTTACCTGCAGCCTGTGGATATGAGCCGTGAATCGGCTCGAAAAGAGCCACCTTAGCTCCTACACTGGCTGAGGGCAACATACCCAGGCTACCGCTGATCACACTGGCTTCATCGGTCAAAATATCCCCGAACAGATTTTCAGTGACAATCACGTCGAAAGAAGTCGGGCATTGGATAATCTTCATCGCAGCATTATCCACAAACATAAAGTCAAGCTGCACATCAGGATACTGAGGTCCCATCTCCTTGGCAATCTGACGCCACAAACGAGAGGTGGCAATTACATTCGCCTTATCCACCACCGTCAGATGTTTACGACGTTTCTGTGCCAGTTTGAACGCCAGGTGCAGAATTCGTTCAATCTCTTCACGCGTATATACGCATGTATCGTAAGCCGTATTACCGTCTTCACTCCGTCCTTGAGGACGACCAAAATACATTCCACCCGTCAATTCACGTACGCAGACGAAATCTGCTCCACGAACCAATTCTGTTTTGAGAGGCGAGCGCTCGGCCAACGAATCAAACACAGCCAAAGGACGCAGATTGGCAAACAGACCGAGCGACTTACGCATTCGCAGCAAACCTTGTTCTGGACGGACCTTGGCAGTTGGATCGTTATCGTATTTCGGATCACCGATCGCCCCAAACAGCACGACATCAGAAGCCTCGCATACAGCGTGCGTCGACGCAGGATACGGATCACCTGTCGCATCAATGGCAGCTGCCCCCACAGGTGCTTCCTTATATATAAAAGTATGACCATATTTGGTCGCTACCGCATTCAAAACCTTCCTCGCCTCTCCGACAATTTCGGGACCGATACCATCACCGGCCAGCACTGCAATTTTCAGTTCCATATTTTTATCCGTTTTATCAAAAGCAAGGGCGGCACACACATACCGCACCGCCTCTTGCTACATATTCTCGATTTTATTCAACATTTTGACTGTAGCCTTGATCGCAGCCTCACTTTGGTCAGCGTCCAGACCACGGGTTTTGAAACTTTCTCCCCGATAGGTCCACGTAATAATGGTTTGCACAAATGCATCGGTACGCCCACCGGGAGGAATACTTACCGTATAATTAGCCAACATCGGAAAATCACGCTTCAATTGTTTCTTGTAGATCTTCCGCAAAGCTTTCACAAACGCATCGTACTGACCGTCTCCATTGGACGTCTCTTCATACTCCTCGCCGTTGATCTCGATCCGCAACGTTGCCACCGGTTTCAATCCGTGCGATAACGACAGGTTGTAATTCAACATTTTGACCTTATTGTCCTGCACATCCTGCTTAAGCACATCCGAGATGATATACGGAAGATCGTCGGTCGTCACAACCTCTTTCTTATCACCCAATTCGATAATACGGGCCGTTACTTTTTGCATCGCCTCATCGTCGAGCGTGATACCCAATGCTTCGAGATTTTTTCGGATATTGGCTTTTCCCGACATCTTCCCAAGCGCATATTCGCGTACCCGGCCAAAACGTTCCGGCAACAGATCGTTGTAATACAGATTGTTTTTATTGTCGCCATCGGCATGAATCCCGGCACACTGCGTGAATACATGCTCTCCCACCACCGGTTTGTTGGCTGGAATATGTACTGCCGTATAAGTCTCGACCATACGACTCACATGATTGATATTCTGTTCCACTACGGTCGTGCGTACCTTCATCTGATCATGCAATACAGCCACAATGCTCGATAGCGGTGTATTTCCTGCACGTTCGCCCAAACCGTTGATCGTCGTATGAACACCACCAATACCTGCCTTGACCGCTGCTGCAACATTGGCTACTGCCAAATCGTAATCGTTGTGCGCATGGAAATCGAAACGCAACGAAGGATACCGCGCCACCATATCGCGACAGAACTCCTCCGTATTATACGGATTGAGGATTCCCAATGTGTCGGGCAACATAAAACGCTCAACCGCCGCATCTTGCAAACCGTCAATCATCGCATACACGTAATCCCGCGAATGGATCATTCCGTTCGACCAGTCTTCCAAATAAAGATTGACGGCCACGCCCGCTGCATGCGCCTGGACAATGGCCTGACGAATGTCTGCCAGATGCTGTTCCGGGGTCTTCTTGAGTTGCTCACGACAATGACGCTCGGAACCTTTGGTCAATAAATTGATCACTCGACATCCGGCGTCTTGGATCCATTGGATCGACACACCCCCATCGACAAAACCAAGTACCTCAATCCTATCAAGACAATTGTGTTCTGCCGCCCAACGGGCAATCATCCGTACGGCCTCGAATTCGCCCTCCGACACACGCGCCGAAGCCACCTCAATACGATTGACCTTCAACTCTTCAAGCAGCAGTCGGGCAATACTCAACTTTTCGCGTGCCGAAAACGACACGCCCGAAGTCTGTTCGCCATCACGCAACGTAGTATCCAGTATCTCTATCATGGGGTAACTCATATCCTAAATATCCTCCATCTGCCATCTAGTCGGGACCTCCGTCCTATCAAATAAATCCGGCATCTTGCTACTCCGGCCGCCCGGGAAATCCTACAATTATTTACACTTTTGCTCGAAAGCCTCGATCTCGGGTTTGATACTCAACAGGTAATCCACATCGTCATATCCATTGAGCAGACACTCTTTTTTATAGCCGTCGATATCGAAACTCGTTTTATCTCCCGTTGCACAGATCGTAAAGGTCTGATTCTCGAGATCGACTTCGAATTGTGCAGCCGGATCCGCATCCACCGCCGCAAAAATCTTTTTCAAAAACTCTTCGCTCACCTGAATCGGCAGCAATCCGTTATTGAGCGCATTGTTTTTGAAGATATCAGCAAAGAAACTCGACACTACGACCCGGAAGCCGTAATCAAAGATTGCCCATGCCGCATGTTCGCGCGAGGATCCGCAACCGAAATTCTTGGCTGCCACCAGAATCTCGCCCTTATATTTGCTGTCATTCAACGGGAAACCGGCTACCGGAGCCCCGTCCTTGCCATAACGCCAATCACGGAACAGATTATCGCCGAACCCCTTACGCTCGACCGCTTTCAGAAAACGAGCGGGAATGATCTGATCGGTATCAACATTTTCAATATTGAGAGGGACCGCCGTGGTCACCAACTTAACAAATTTAGGTATAGCCATGATTTCGTTCCTATTTGATATTAAACACTTCGCGGGGATCAGCGATCTCCCCAGTCACTGCCGCAGCAGCTGCTACAAGCGGCCCGGCCAACATCGTACGTGCACCCGGTCCCTGGCGCCCCTCGAAATTACGGTTCGAAGTCGACACACTATATTTTCCGGCCGGAATCTTATCGGCATTCATAGCCAGACAAGCCGAACAGCCCGGTTGGCGCAATTCAAAACCTGCGTCAGCCAAGATTTTATCGAGGCCTTCCTCGCGAGCCAAATTTTCAACCATATGGGAACCCGGAACGATCCATGCCGTAATGTTATCGGCTTTCTTTCGGCCCTGCACCGCATGGGCAAACTGACGCAAGTCCTCGATACGTCCGTTCGTACAGCTACCCACGAACACATAATCGACCTTTTTGCCGATCATCTTTTCGCCACTCTTGAAGCCCATGTATTCGAGGGCCTTATTAAACGATATCTTATCGCTTCCGCTCAACCCCTCATCCGACGGAATCGTACCCGTAATGGCCATACCCATACCGGGATTGGTTCCATAGGTGATCATCGGCTCGATATTGGCTGCATCAAAAGTGTATTCCTTATCGAACTTGGCATCGGCATCTGAATAAAGTTCTTTCCAACGCGCAACGGCTTTGTCCCATTCAGCACCTTTCGGGGCATGTTCGCGTCCTTTGACATAATCGAACGTCGTCTGGTCGGGGGCGATCATACCGCCACGGGCACCGCATTCGATACTCATATTACATACGGTCATACGCTCCTCCATGCTCAGCGAACGGATCACATCACCCGCAAATTCGATAAAGTGTCCCGTTCCGCCCGAAGCCGAAATTTGAGAAATAATATATAGTACGACATCTTTCGCCGTCACTCCTTTACCCAATTTACCGTTGACCGTAATACGCATCGTCTTGGGTTTGGGTTGAAGGATACATTGCGAAGCGAAAACCATCTCAACCTCCGACGTACCGATACCGAAAGCAACGGCCCCGAAAGCTCCATGGGTCGAAGTATGGCTGTCACCGCACACAATCGTCATCCCCGGTTGTGTAAAACCCAACTCAGGTCCTACGATATGGACGACACCTTGTTTGGGATGGCCCAGACCGAAATGCTCGATACCGTTCTCGGCACAATTGCGAGCAAACGACTCGAGTTGTCCGCGTGATTGAGGATCTTCCACCGGAAGGTGCTGATTGATCGTCGGCACGTTATGGTCGGCCGTAGCAGTTGTCTGCGCCGGACGAGCCACTTTCAGTCCGCGGTTCTTCAAACCCAGGAAAGCAACCGGAGAGGTTACCTCATGAATATAATGGCGATCGATATAGAGTACGCTGCGGCCTCCGTCCAACTGACGCACCACATGCGCGTCCCATACTTTGTCAAAAAGAGTTTTTCCCATCTCGTTTACTATTCTTTTTCTGTAACATTCAATTTATTAATGGCATCGATGAATGCTTCAACTGACGCCCGAACGACATCCGTATTGGCTGAAAAACCATGAGCCGCCCGTTCACCGTTGAGTACCTGCATATGTACCCGTCCTACGTCATTGCATCCTTTGTTGATGGCTTGAATCAAGAACTCCGAAATGATCACTTCTTCATTGATCAAACCTTTGATGGCCGTTACGGCAGCATCGATCGGACCATTACCCGTACTGGTTGCCATCACTTCTCGGTCGCCGAACTTGACAATCAATGTTGCCGTAGGCACCAACGTTCCGGTCACTACCTGCAGGTATTTCAAACGAATATGTGCATCACGGCGAATGGCTGCCGTATCGCCGACCAGATAGAGCAAATCGTCATCCCGAACATCCTTTTTCGTATCGGCCAATTTCAGGAATTTCTCGTACACCATATCGAGTTCTTCCTGTTCCAACTTGTACCCCAGCAGTTCCAACCGGTGATTAAGCGCAGCACGTCCACTCCGGGCCGTAAGTGCAATCACCGATTCATCAACGCCAACATCCTTCGGATCGATAATCTCGTAGGTCTCACGCGATTTGAGCACCCCATCCTGATGGATTCCCGACGAGTGTGCGAAAGCGTTCCGACCTACGATTGCCTTGTTCGCCTGCACAGGCATATTCATCAGATTGGACACTAGACGACTCGCCTTGGTAATCAATTTCGAATCAATCGACGTATCTACGCCGATATCCTTATGGCAACGCAAGGTCATCACCACCTCTTCCATCGAGGTATTACCGGCACGTTCACCGATACCATTGATCGTCATCTCGGCCTGCCGGGCTCCATTCAAAATACCGGCCAGCGTATTGGCTGTTGCCATGCCCAAATCATTATGGCAGTGGGTCGACAAGATCGCCTTATGCACCCCATCCACATGATCGATCAGGTATTTAATCTTGGCACCGTATTCACTGGGCAAGCAATAACCCGTCGTATCGGGAATATTGACTACCGTTGCACCCGCTTTGATTACGGCTTCCACGACCCGTGCAAGATATTCGTTCTCAGCACGGCCGGCATCTTCGGCATAAAACTCCACATCCTCGACATACCGTTTTGCATAACGTACCGCCTCGACAGCACGTTTAAGTATCTCTTCTGGATTCGATTTGAGTTTATCATAGATATGATACGGCGAAACGCCGATCCCGGTATGGATCCGTTTGTGTTTAGCGAGGGCAAGTGCGTCGGCAGCCACGTCAATATCTTTCTTAACCGCACGAGTTAGCGCACAGATGGTAGGTAGCGAAACGGCCTTCGAAATCTCGCGGACCGAATTAAAATCACCAGGACTCGAGATCGGGAAACCTGCCTCGATAATGTCCACACCCAAAGATTCCAGAGTCTTTGCCACCTCGATCTTTTCGACCGTATTGAGTTGACAACCCGGAACCTGTTCACCATCGCGCAACGTGGTGTCGAATACATACAATTTCTCACTCATAGCTTTCAAAATAATAGCGTGTAATGACTCTTTCGGAGTCGATGTCGCAAATTACACACTTTCGTTAAATGGCACCAGCCTACAAAGGTACAAAATACGACAGCAAAAACAAAACATTTCAACACATCGTTCTCGTTTTGAAGCAATAACCTATGCCTAAATCGGCACCGGAAATTCTCCGAGGCCCCCATTCCAGACATTGCCCATCGCTATTTTCATGTAAGCAGCCCAATAAAAAACCCGGCGATCCAATGACCCCGGGCAACAATCCATACAAATTATCGGGGTACTACTCTCCGAAGCCCAATAGCAAACGGGCTTGCTGTTCGGCTGCATCGGTAATCATGCTACCGCTTAACATTTTGGCGATCTCTTGCACGCGTTCATCATCGGTCAATTTACGAATATAGGTCCGCGTCACTCCATCCTTGTTTTCTTTATAAACAAAGAAATGATGATCACCTTTCGAAGCCACCTGGGGCAAATGGGTAATATCGATTATCTGCAGACTGCGGGCCAGATCAACCATAATCTCGCCCATGCGATCAGCAATACGCCCCGACACTCCGGTATCGATCTCATCGAAAATGATGGTCGGCAATTTACTATGACGAGCGATCAGCGACTTGAAAGCCAACATCAGACGGGACATTTCACCCCCGGACGCAACCCGTTCGACCGGAGACATCGCACCACCTCGATTCGCTGAAAACAGAAACAGAATCGCATCCGCACCTTCCGGCCCCATCTCTGCCGGCTCCACCTTCACCGCAAGCCGGGCATCGGGCATCCCCAACGAGGCAAGCATCTCACACACATAAACTTCTACCTCTGAAACCGCCCGTTGCCGATCTGCCGTTATCTGTTCGGCAAGCTGACGGCAAGCCGCCTCACATCGCTCCGCCTCATACTTCAGCTGGGTCAATGCCTCGTCGAAATGCTCAATCTCGGACAACTGAGCGCCAAATCGTTCCTGAATAGCCAACAACTCTTCGACACTTTCCACATGATGTTTCTGCTCAAGCGAAAAAATTAGGTCAAGTCGTCTATCAATCTGTTCAAGACGTTCCGGATCAGCTTCGATCCGTTCACCCTCTGCACTCAACTCGGCATAGATATCCTTCAACTCAACAACAGCACTTGCCAACCGTTCCGTCAACCCAGCCCCGCCGGAATACTTATCCCCCAAACGAGACAACAACTGTTCCGTCTCTTTCACCTGCACGATTGCACTGCGTTCTTCATCCCCCAACAGTTCAGCTCCCGACAGCAACGCCGCTTTGATCTCCGCAGCATGGCTCAATTCCCGTTGTTCGGCTTCGAGTTCGGCTTGCTCTCCGACACGTAATTGTGCCTCAGCCAATTGATTATACTGAAAACGGATATACTCTTCGTTTCGGGCATGTTCGGCTGCCCGCGCACGGAGTGCATCCAACGCCTTGCACGCATCCCGCCATGCTACGTATGCCGCTCTGTACTCATCGAGTAAGGTATCATGTCCACACACTGCATCGAGCAATCCGGTTTGAAAACGACTGTCTCCCACAAGCAACGTCTGATGTTGCGAATGAATATCGATCAACCGATCTCCGAACTGTTTGAGCACCGCCAACTGCACCGGCACATCATTGATATAGGCACGGCTTTTACCCGACGGACTGATCACACGCCGAACGACTGTCTCCCGCTGGCTATCGATATCATACGCAGCAAAAAGGTCGTCCATCGCATAGCCCTCGATATCGAACTCTCCCTCAACCACACAATTACGGTCAGGCTGCATCAACGCACCCGCTTCGGCCCGCGCACCCAGAATGAGCGCAAGCGCACCGAGCAGTATCGATTTACCCGCACCGGTCTCTCCCGTAATAATATTGAGACCTGCAGAAAATTCAATATCGAGCCGGTCGATCAGTGCATAATTTTCGACATACAATCTTTGCAGCATGACGTATTCTATTTCGTCAGGTAACTTTCCATCGTATCGACAATGTCGGCAGCCACTTCCTGCTTACTCTTGAGCGGATAGTCCGTATGACGCCCATCCCGATGGTAAACAGAAATCTTATTGGTCTCATACCCGAAACCAGCACCCGCATCACGCAACGAATTCAACACGATAAAATCGAAATTCTTGCGGCGTAATTTATCTCCAGCATGAGCCCGCTCGTCATTGGTTTCAAGCGCAAATCCGACCAATAACCGGTTCCCCTTGTCAGCCCCCAATGCCGCAGCAATATCCGTTGTAGGACGCAATTCCAGATTCCACGTTCCGCTACCCTTTTTCACCTTCTCATTCGCAACCACAGAGGGCGTATAATCAGCAACCGCAGCACACATCACAGCCGCATCACATGCACCAAATTCTCTTTGGGCTTCCCGACACATTTCTGCAGCGGTCTGCACATCGATCCGGCGCACTCCGTAGGGCGTAGCCAAAGCCGTGGGCCCCGACACAAGAACGACTTCTGCTCCG
>CASDSC010000058.1 GCA_949283215.1 uncultured Alistipes sp.
CGCTGCCCCTCGACTTGCATGTGTTAGGCCTGCCGCTAGCGTTTATCCTGAGCCAGGATCAAACTCTCCATTGTATAAAATCAATTAAATCGTTAGAGTCCTGACTATCTGATTTCCTGTTTAAATTAGGAATTGATAAATACTACATTTCTTATCTTCTCAATATTACCAGTAATTCAAAGAACCACATTCGTACGGGTCAAGGACCCGATTTTCAACGCTCCAAAAACCGAAGCGAAAGGACTACAAAGGTAAAACCTTTTTTCGAAACCTCCAAATCTTTTTTTTCAGAACGTCTTGCTGAAGAGTCTTTGTGACCACCGTCATTCCTCAACAGCGGGTGCAAATGTAGGGAGTTTTTCGTTATCTGCAAATTTTCTGATGATTTTTTTTCAGATTTTTTGTTGGATATTTCTAAAATCGGCCTATAGAAACTACTTTATTTTGCTATTAATCAATATATTTCACCCATAAACTACGACTTCAAAAAATATGCAATAATTTTGCGAAACACTAGTATCTATCCCGCTTTGAGCATAAAAATAGCGGTTCATAGCTGTTATTTTTATACAGAAAATATCTCCGTACAACCTAAATTCTCCAGATAATTTCGTTGTTTTTTTTGTTTTCTGCACAAAATACAGCCACCGGACCACGCAAAAAATCGAAAAAACCATACTTTTTTTTAGTTCCAATAGTTCCATTTCACCATATTCCGACCTCATATCATGCCATATTTTGCATTTTTCACTACGCATGTACCCCTCCATTTTTAACAATTACGCATAAAAGGTCCTTTACTGTCTCTCATTTTCCACCCCTACAACCGATGTACTTCAGTCGAATTTATCACAAAAAACTCTTTCAAATTCCAAACAAACCATGCAACCTTTCAAAAAAGAAGCGCCCGGAACAAAAGTCCCGAGCGCCTAAACGTTGAAAAATTAGCTTAAGAGAACTAATAACTCCTTGCAAAGATCACTCTTCGATGCGATGGTTTCCCCGAATAGATACAAACTCCCTCTTCGTCCGGAGCATCGAGCGGGATACAGCGAATCGTAGCTTTTGTCTCTTCTTTGATCCGCTCTTCGGTTTCGGGCGTTCCATCCCAATGAGCCAGTATAAACCCACCTTTTTCATCGAGTACGCGTTTGAACTCATCGTACGTATCCACCCGGGTCATCATTCCTTCACGGAACTTCAACGCCTTATTATATATATTGGCTTGAATCTCTTCGAGCAGTTTCTCAATCCGCTCGACAATACCCTCCTGTGAAACCGTCTCTTTTGCGAGCGTATCACGACGCATAATTTCAATTGTTCCTCCAGCCAAGTCGCGCGGCCCCATTGCCAAACGCACCGGCACACCTTTCAGTTCATATTCGGCAAACTTGAATCCAGAACGCACATTATCCCGAACATCAAGTTTGACACTGATTCCGCGTTTTTTCAACGCGTCGGCGATCGCAGAAAGTTTTTCGGATACCTGAGCCAATTCTTCCTCTCCTTTATATATAGGTATCATCACCACCTGGATCGGAGCGAGTTTTGGCGGCAATACAAGACCATTATTATCCGAGTGTGCCATAATCAACGCCCCCATCAACCGGGTTGACACGCCCCACGAGGTAGCCCATACATAATCGAGTTTACCCTCCTTGTTCGTAAACTGCACGTCAAACGCTTTGGCGAAATTTTGTCCGAGGAAATGAGAAGTACCGCTTTGCAAGGCCTTACCATCCTGCATAAGTGCCTCGATCGTGAGGGTATCTTCCGCACCTGCGAACCGCTCATTGGGACTTTTATGACCCACAATCACCGGCACACCCATCCAATTCTCCACGAAGTCAGCATATACATTGATCATACGTTGAGCCTCTTCGATCGCCTCTTCGCGAGTAGCATGGGCCGTGTGCCCCTCTTGCCAGAGGAATTCTGCGGTACGGAGGAACAACCGGGTCCGCATCTCCCAGCGCACCACGTTCGCCCATTGATTGCAGAGAATCGGAAGATCGCGATACGACTGAATCCAATTTTTATACGTATTCCAGATAATTGTTTCTGATGTAGGCCGCACGATGAGTTCTTCCTCGAGTTTGGCATCAGGATCAACGACGACCCCTTTCCCTTCGGGATCGTTTTTGAGACGATAGTGCGTTACCACAGCACACTCTTTGGCAAACCCTTCGACATGGTGGGCTTCCTTACTGAAGAACGACTTGGGAATAAACAAGGGGAAATAAGCGTTTTCATGGCCGGTATCTTTGAACATCTGATCCAATGCGCGCTGCATTTTTTCCCAGATAGCATACCCGTAAGGTTTAATTACCATACAACCGCGGACGGCAGAATTTTCGGCCAACCCTGCCTTAACGACCAAATCGTTGTACCACTGCGAATAATTATCGTCCCGATTGGTCAACTCTTTCAGTTCTTTTGCCATATTATCGTGCTGATTTTTAATGATCTGTAAAATTTACGCAAAGTTAGCTTTTTTTTCGGAAATCCACATAAAAACGTTACCTTTGCTTTAATAGCTTTCCTATAGGGAAACGGGGATGCAACATTTTGCCTCGGATCGGCATCATACAGTAAAAGCCGTACATCATCGTCACATTCTGCCGTTGACATGCAACTTTTATGGTACGGTTTTCGTTATATATACAAAAGGGACATTTGTAAAAAGAGAAAAAAGAGCATATCATGAAAACGAGAGTATTATGGCACTTGGCTGCCACGATGTTCGGGATCATGGCAGCTGGACTTATCACCACAGTCCAGGCCGCACCGCCGCAAGACAATCCATACGAAGACGACATGTACGAAACTCACGACCGTAAAGCGATTGCGGAAGAAGAGCAACGAGTTGCAACCATCAATGCAGCGCGTGCGCAGGCAGCAGCCGAAGCCGCTCGAGCAGTACACGAAAGTAAATCGAACGAAGGTGGCGTCTTTTTACGTAATACGGGGGATCCCTATAAAGATGTCGTGGGCGAAATCGATACAGCCGCGCTAGCATCAACCTCGTCACGTCGTTTGGGTACGAGCCGGAGCCTGCGTGGACAGAGTAATGAAACTTCATACTATAATGTAGCAGTACAAGGCGATAATGTCATCGTCGAGCCCAAATACGCCGCATCGTTTTACGGTGACTGGGATCAACCTTCTGTTAATGTCAGTCTTGGTTTTGGCTTTGCATCACCGTACTGGGGTGTCTCGTGGGGCTGGGGGCCATCCTATTGGGATCCTTTCTATTGGGGATCCTCGTGGTATTGGGGCAGCCCATATTGGGGCTCTTCGTATTGGTGGGCTTGGAACCGACCTTATTGGGGCTGGGGCGGATGGTACGATCCCTGGTACCCACACTGGGGTTGGGGACCCAGTTGGGGTCCGGGCTGGGGACACGGCTGGGGACCGGGTTGGGGACCGAGCCATCCATATAAGCCGAATCACGTCACCTATCGCCCCTCCTATGGGACCTATACAGCAGGAAATCGTAATTCATCAGGAGGAGTCTATCGTGCTCCGAATACGACCATAAGCGGTCGGAGACCAACCAGTAGCGTTACCTACCGGAACATGAACAGAACCAATACTACCTCCAACCGGGTATCAGTAGGGACGCGCACCGAATCGAATCGTAACAACAGTGTCAACACATACCGCCGATCAACCGGATCAGTATCGGTAGGGACCAATTCGGGAAGTTTCAATCGGAGCAGTTCACCCAGCAGTGGATTCAGAAGCGGCACGGTCAATAGTAGTCCAAGTGTCACACGTGGCAGTACTCCAACTGGGACTTACCGCAGAAGATAAAACTTTTAAAGTTCCCCGCCATGAAGATTTGTGTCTTAGGTATCGTGCTTGCTATCGCAACGATTCATCATACAACGGTAGCAGTTCCATCTGTCGGATGCATACGAAAGTGCGCATCCCCTATCTCCTCCGACACATTGTCCCTACTTGTTCCAGCCGTAATAACAGGTACCCCTATACCGTATATGCTGACGGACAAGATCGATTGGTCCGGCAACCGTATGGGCACATGCGGAATCGTGAGCTATTCGGTAAGACAATTCATGGACGGCATGAACCTTGCAATGACACTCAAAATTCAGACCATGATACCGATGTATTTGATGTCAACTTACAGGATACAGACGGGTCATAACTCCAACCTATTCCACATAGACGACGGACAAATGGAAGGTATCAATACTCCGGCTCACGATAATCTGGATTGGCCCAAAGAAGACTATTTATCCGGCGTTACGCTGGAAGCTCCTCGCAATACTCCGCTCTGTATCCCTCCGACGAAGTTACCGAGTGAAGCGACATACTACAGCGGGAAAAAGCGGTGATTAAACGAGAAGGCAGAGATAGCAACCCCGCATTACAGACCAAAACAATCAGCCACACAATGGTAAACAGACCACTGGATGGCGACATACCATCCAGTCAAGTAGCATAAACGATATGAAAACGAAATTTTTGATTCTCGGCGCCGTAGCCACACTGGCAACAACAACAGCCTCGGCACAAGCACAAATCGGAGGACGTCTGATGGGGATGAGCGACTTTACGGTCACCGACATGATGCAGCTTTCGCAACAACAATACATTTTCAGTTCCGCTCGTTCGGCCGCGATGAGCGGAGCATTCACCTCGCTCGGTGCTGACATATCGTCGATGAGTATCAACCCTGCGGGTCTTGGAATGTACCGGAGTACCGAGTTCACACTGTCTCCGGCAGTTCTCTCCTCAAAGATGAATAGCAGCTATGGAGCGCCCTATCAACAAGGCGATATCAATCGCACCCGTTTTTCGCTCAACAACGTCGGCTTTACACTCAATCTATATCAGGGTTCAGGTGCCATCACGAGCGCCACGTTCGGATTCAGTTATAATCGCTTGGCTGATTTCAATTCACAATCCCGTATCGGATTCGGAGGTGAGAGTTTTTCGATCAGCGACGTATTCGCCCAGCAGATGCGAGGGATCAATTACTCACAATTACAATCCGACTCCTACCCATACGACAAGTACGACATCGATCCGAATGAGTGGGGCGGTGTACTGGCCTATCAAACGTATCTGATCGACACCCTTGCCGGATCGAACAATCTATATGGATCAGGCGTATTGGGTGATGGAGTTACGGTCAATCCCTACCTACGCAGCATACGCCAGGGGCGGGTTGGAGAATACGATATTTCGGGAGGTATCAATATCAAAAACAAACTCTATTTGGGACTTACAGTCGGTATCCAGGACATATACTACCAAGAACGTCTGGAGTATGACGAGACCTACAACGACAATCCACTCGATCTGAATTACATGCTATACGACCAATCGTTGATCATGAGCGGCACAGGCGTTAATTTCAAATTTGGCGCGATCTATCGACCCATTCCAGCGTTACGAATCGGTTTGGCAGTCCACACGCCGACTTTCGTATCGGTTACGCGAACGTATAATGCCTCGATGAACACAAATCTTCAAGAGGCTACGGGAACTGTCAATAGAAGTGCCTACACAAATGATTTGGTATTCGATTACAATTTTAACACGCCGACCCGCTTGCTGACAGGAATTTCGTACACATTCGGTACGACTGCGATCATCTCGGCAGACTACGAACGGGCCTGGTACAACGGCATGCGTTTACGCAAAGCCGACGCTTCGTTGCGAGACCTTTTCAAGCAGGATGCGAAGAATCTGTTCCGTGCGACAAATAATGTCCGTATTGGTCTCGAGATCAAGCCGACGCAACGCTTCGCCCTCCGCGCAGGATACGGTTATTACGATACAGGAGTCAACAAGACCTTAGAGAAAGAAGGAATCATGTTCAATGGTCCGGTTGCTCTCGACAGCTACAATATCTCGGGAGGACTCGGATATCGCTTTACACCGTCCGTATCGCTCGACTTCGCTTACGTATACATGCGGACCAACTATTCGAACTACGATCTGTTCTATTACGACGGTCCTGACAATGCAGGTAACTCGATCGTGTTGGGACAACCGTACAGTATCACAACCAAACAAGACCGCCATGTGATGACCATGACATTGGGTCTTCGCTTCTAATGGTATTAAGCCACCTTTCGCTTCAAGGAGGTCACATTACAAAACGACAGAGTCCTAACCGCATGGTTAGGACTCTGTCGTTTATTTACTTTTTAACAAAGAGTACTATTCATCGAGACCGGTCAGCCGTTCGATTTCACCGACCAACGCACGACGGGCCTCGCTCTGCCGATAAGCTTGACCGATTGGCACGTGCTTGTGGCCACGGAACAACTCTTCGGTAATACATGCATCGGCACAAACAGCCGCTACAATAGGAGCGGCACCCCTTTCGGGTCGTTTTATAAAGGGTCTGAAGAACAGATCGGCCAACGGATCATACCAACGCTGCATACTGATCATCGCCGTATCCACAACTCCGGGATCGGCAGCGAGTACCGAAATACCCATCGGCGCCAATCGCTCCGCAAGTTCATCGGTAACCATCAACAAAGCACGCTTCGAACGGCTGTACACCC
>CASDSC010000059.1 GCA_949283215.1 uncultured Alistipes sp.
AATTGAAGTGGCTCAATATGGGTGGCGGGCACCTGATAACCCATGCTGATTATGATACGGAACAGCTGATTCAGATCCTCCGCGCGTTCCGTGAACGCCATCCCCATCTGGAACTGATCCTCGAACCCGGCAGTGCATTTACCTGGCGTACCGGGTATCTGGTCGCTACCATCGAAGATATTGTGCGGAACAACGATATTCAGACTGCAATGCTCGACGTCTCATTTGCCTGTCATATGCCCGATTGTCTGGAGATACCCTACAAACCGTCGATTCTCGGAGCTCGCGATGCCCAGCCCGGTGAGCCTGGATGGCGTCTCGGCGGAAACAGTTGTCTTGCCGGGGACTATTATGGCGATTGGGTCTTTGAGCAGGAACCCAAAATCGGTGACCGCGTCGTCTTTGAAGATATGATTCATTATACCATGGTCAAAACAACCATGTTCAACGGCGTGGCTCATCCCTCGATCGCCATCTGGGACCGGAATGGAAAATTGAAGGTCGTGAGACGTTTCGGGTATGAGGATTACAAGACTCGGATGTCGTAAGTATAAAGACTTATTTTTGCGTTTTATGCAGCTCAAGGACCGATTCGTTCGGTCCTTGTTGTTGTATGGACGTGAAAATTAATGTACATTTGGAACCGCAAAAGTTTAAATCTCAAATATCAATGAAGGATTTTACCGCAACGGAATACATGCTGGAAACCGTCGCTACCGGACGCCTCTTTGAAGACGCCGGCTGGGTACTGGATGATACGCAGTGTGAGTGTCCGTCGCTCGTGAGGGCTCGTTATGCCGCACGGCAACTCAATGCCCGTGATGAAGATTGGGGTATTTATCGGTTTTGCGATTGGATGCCGGTCAAAAGAACTCTGAAAGGTTCGTGTGCTCCGGTCACCTACAAAAGCGAAAAACTGGCCGAATATCTCGGACTGGATAATTTGTATATCACTTTTAATGGCTTTTTCCCAGAAAAAGGGGCTTTGATGACGACTTGTTCGTTCAAAGAGACCGAAGCCTATTCCGTTTGCGGCCGATTGAAAGGGGATGCCGATCGGATCCTGGTCGTCGCTTCGGCGGGAAATACGGCTCGTGCTTTTGCAAAGGTTTGTTCCGATAACCATATTCCCCTGTTGCTCAGCGTACCCGAGGACAATCTCGATGCGCTTTGGTTCGAAGAACCGTTGAATGATTGTGTGAAACTGATCGCTTCGCAAAAAGGGGGAGACTATTTCGATGCGATTCATTTGAGTAACCTGGCGTTGCGCTCGGAGCGTTTCCTGGCCGAAGGCGGAGCAAAGAACATTGCCCGTCGTGACGGGATGGGTACAACAGTACTGTCGGCTGCAACCCACATCGGGCGGATTCCGGACTATTATTTTCAGGCGGTCGGAAGCGGTACCGGGGCAATTGCGGCTTGGGAGGCCAATATGCGGTTGATCGAAGACGGCCGTTTCGGTTCCCATAAAATGAAACTCATGGTGTCGCAGAACGCTCCGTTTGCCCCAATGTATCATGCGTGGAAAGCCGATTCGAGAGCACTGCTCGTGTATGATGATGTACATGCGCGTCACGATGTCGAAATTATTGATGCAAAGGTGCTTTCGAACCGGAAACCTCCTTATAGCCTTCGGGGTGGTTTGTACGATGCATTGAAAGATACTGAGGGTGACGTGCTCGTTGCAACCAATGAGGAAGCGCGGGCGGCGGCGGCTTTGTTCGAAAAATTGGAGGGAATCGACATTCATCCCGCGCCTGCTGTGGCTGTGGCCACGTTGATTGCTGCTGTGCGTGACGGGGCGGTCGATCGATCGAAAACCATCATGCTGAACATTACGGGTGGCGGTGAGAAACGGTTTAAGGCAGGAAAAAAACTCTGGTATCTGCAACCTTCTTATGTGTTCGGATTGGATCCAGATCCGGAAGATGTTGTCCAAAAGGCTGAATCGCTGTTTGCATGAAAAATTAGATAATCAAAATCAAACGGTGTCTGCGTCGCTGCGGATGCCGTTTTTTTGTTAGAATGGACATGCCCTTTGGGAGGGAGCGTCGAAATAGGGTATACGATTGTGCGAAATCTGCGAAACGAATTTTGGAATGGGGTAGGACTTTTGTCGTTTTTGAAAATGTAAACGATAGAATTGAAGAAAAATAGCTACCTTTACTAATCAATCATTTTCTGCAAAGTAAGAAATCGAACAAATCTTAATAAAAAACGCATGAAAAAATGGAGTGTTATGCTGGCGGCATTCGCATTGAGTGCCTCCGCAGCACAAGCGGAAGAAGGACGCCTGTTGCGTTTCCCAGCAACCAACGGCGAGCAAGTCGTCTTTTCTTACGCGGGCGATTTGTATTCGGTGCCGATCGCTGGCGGTAAAGCCCGGCGGTTGACCTCGCATGTGGGGTATGAGATCTTCCCCCGTTATTCGCCTGATGGGAAAACGATCGCTTTTACCGGCCAATATGACGGCAATACCGAGGTGTATACCATCCCGGCCGAGGGAGGTGAACCGTTGCGATTGACATACACCGCAACCCTTGACCGTGACGATATCGGCGATCGGATGGGGCCCAACAATATTGTGATGACCTGGACTCCGGATGGCAGTCAGATTGTCTATCGTTCGCGCAAACAAACTTCCGGGTTTATTGGCCGTCTGTTCAAGGTGGGAGCCCAAGGCGGTTTGTCTGAGGTCATTCCGTTGCCCGAAGGCGGATTTTGCAGCTATTCGCCCGATGGAAAGCGGATGGCTTACAACCGCGTATTCCGTGAATTCCGGACCTGGAAATATTACAAAGGGGGAATGGCCGACGATGTCTGGATTTATGACCCGGAGGCCGGAAGCGTCGAGAATATCACGAAAAACGATGCCCAGGATATCGTGCCGATGTGGATCGGTGACGAGATCTTCTTTATCTCCGACCGCGACAAGATCATGAACCTGTTCGTGTACAATACGAAAACGAAACAGACCGAAAAAGTCACCGACTTCAAGGAGTACGACATCAAGTTCCCGAGTGCCGGAGGTGGAATGATCGTATTCGAGAACGGAGGATATATCTACCGGTTCGACCCGGCTACGCGTAAAGCGGAAAAAGTCTCCGTGGAGATGGATAGCGAGAACGTATATGCCCGCTCGGAACTGAAGGATGTGTCGGGTTCGATACGGGGTACGAGTGTGTCGCCGGGTGGCGAACGTGTGGCGGTATCGGCTCGCGGTGAGGTGTTCAATCTCCCCGTCGCGGAAGGTGTCACCAAAAATCTGACCCGTACGGCCGGTGTGCACGAACGTGAGGCGCGGTGGTCTCCGGACGGTAAATCGATCGCGTATCTGTCGGATGCCTCGGGGGAATGGGCCGTATATCTGCAACCCCAGGAAGGCGGTGAGGCGGTGAAACTGACGCCCGATAGCGATACCTATATTTTCTCGATTTGGTGGGCACCCGACAGTAAGACCATTGTATATACTGACCGTAAAAATCGGGTTTGGGCTGTGGATGTGGAGTCCAAAAAACAGCGGGTGTTGTTCGAAGATCCGTATAGCGCGCCTTGGTCGATCAGTTGGTCACCCGATAGCCGATGGATTACTTACTCGCGTGAATCGACCAACGGTTTCGGGGTGATTTACGTATATAATCTCGAAGAAAATAAAGAGTATCCGGTAACTGACAAATGGTTCTATTCGGCGGGCCCCGTATTTACCCAGGATGGAAAATACATTGTATTTACCTCAGCGCGCGATTTTAACCCGACATACAGCCATACCGAGTGGAACCATGTTTACAATCGAATGGAAGGTGTTTATCTGGCTTTGCTGTCTGAAGATACGCCAGACCCGTTCTTGTCGAAGGATGTGGAGGTCGGTGCGACGAGTACGGCTGACAGTGCCGCCGGTGTGCGGATCGACCCCGATGGCCTGCCCGATCGAATCGTGAAATTGCCTCTCTCGGCCGGTTATTACGGCCCGTATTACGGTGACAAGCAAGGACGGTTCTACTATCAAACCGAAAATCAAACCCGTGTATATAATCTCGTTGACAAAAGCGATAAACTGGTTGCGGTCGATTATGGCTGGACCGTGTCGGCCGACGGGAAGAAAGTGTTGTGGAACCGGGGAAAGAATTATTATGTGACTGATCTGCCCGATGGCGAAATCGCTCTCGGAAAACCAGCTGACCTCTCCGGATTGCAGGTGATGACGGATTATCCCGCTGAATGGCGCCAGATATTCAATGAAACTTGGCGTCAGATGCGCGATGGCTTCTATCTGGAAAATATGCACGGAGTCGATTGGCCGGCCATCAAGGCAAAATATGAGGTGCTGTTGCCTTATGTGCGTCACAGCCTCGATCTGAACTATCTGATCGCCGAAATGATCAGTGAACTGCACAGCGGACATGCCTATATTACCCCGGGTGAAACCCCGCGTGCCGACCGGATCAAAACCGGGTTGCTGGGCGCTGAAATCTCGCGTGACCCATCGGGTGCTTTCCGCATCGATCGAATTCTCCCCGCTCCAAACTGGAACCGTGCGTTGAGATCGCCGTTGTCTGATCCCGGACTCGGTGTCGAGGAGGGCGATTATATCGTGGCTATTGATGGCGTCCAAACCAATACGGTCAACGACCTGTACAAATTATTGGTCGGAAAGGTCGATCTCCCAGTCGAGTTGACTGTGAGCGATTCCCCGCAGGGTAAAGAAACCCGGAAAGTGGTCATCAAACCGATTGCTGACGAGGCGCCACTGTATTATTACGATTGGGTACAGGAGAATATCCGTAAGGTAGATGAGGCTTCGAATGGTCGGATCGGTTATGTTTATATTCCCGATATGGGTGTCGATGGCCTGAATGAGTTCGCACGTTACTATTACCCGCAATTGGATAAGGAGGGGTTGATCATCGATGATCGGGCCAATGGCGGCGGAAATGTCTCTCCGATGATTCTCGAACGGTTGAGCCGTGAACCCTATCGCGTAACGATGAGCCGTAACTCTCAACGGCGCAGTACGGTACCCGATGGTACGCTGGTCGGACCTAAGGTTTGTCTGATCAATAAATACTCGGCTTCGGATGGCGATTTGTTCCCGTGGGGTTTCCGCGAGCTGGGTCTCGGAAAATTGATCGGAACCCGTACTTGGGGCGGTATTATCGGTATTACTAGTCCGCTGCCTCTCATTGACGGAACCAGTATGACAATTCCGTTCTTCACTTCGTATTCGATGCGAGACGGACAATGGATGATCGAAAACCATGGAGTCGATCCGGATATCGTGATTGACAACGATCCGATCAAAGAGTGGGCCGGTGAAGATGAACAGTTGAACCGTGCGATCGAAGAGGTGATGAAACAATTGCCCGATCGTAAACCGGTGCCGCCGATCCCTGCCCCACGCGATTTCAGTAAGTAGATGGCACTATTGGCACTGTGATACGCGAGCCTTGGCTGTTTATGCCGGGGCTCGCGTTGTTTGTCGAGTGCAGGTGGCGTTGTATGCTGAAATGGCCCCTCTGCCATTGATACCAAGTGGAAAACGAAAAATGATTGCGGATGCCGGGAGAGCTTCTGTGCTTGGGGCCGAATTGAAGACCGGTTGGAAAGTGTGGTGTGACTGTTGGCGGAGTGTAGGAGAATAGCGGGTGAATCGTAGTTCCTTCTGGGTGTTGAGACCTCCTGTCAGGCGAGTGAAGGGGAATATGGTCTCTTTGTGAGGAGACGAAAGATCGGACAGCTTTTTGTGTGACGAAAATGATAAAAAAAATGGTCGCGGGAGGGTTATTGAACACGAATCGTTATCTTTGCGTGATTATTGGATGACGACCATGATACGAACGAAAAAACTCGGTGAAATAGAGTTGAATTATGAGGTGAGCGGGGAGGGAAGACCGGT
>CASDSC010000060.1 GCA_949283215.1 uncultured Alistipes sp.
GTTCTGTTTGCCAGAAAAATTTCGCAAAAGGAATCGTTTCGAATTTCTCCCCTTTACGCGCTTTGATGATGTTTTCGAGCTCTTTGTGGCGGTAGTCGGTCGCCAGGAGAAAATGTTCAGGTGTGGTGGTGCCGAGCATACGGCGTTCACCTTTTCGACTTATTTCTCTGTTTTTGACGCCTGTATCGATTGTGCGTCCGTAAACCGTCTGCTTGCAGATGCCGTCTAGATAGTAGTCGATGGCCAGTTGTAATTGCTTGTCAGAAAAACGATAACGGGTATCTGTTACCATGGCCGCCCATTCGGCGAAAGCGTCCACGTACCCTGTCCCATAGGTGAGGGTATTGTTAACTCGATCTTCCCGATGATGGAAACTGTAATCACTCTGGATACCTCTTTGGCCTGTAACTACTTTTATTTCACTTTCGATAATTCGGATAATTCGCTCGAAAGTTTCTGCATCTCGGGTGAAAAGACATTGTTTGGCTTGCAGTCCTGCGATTTTGATGCGATCGCCACTTTGCCGAGCTCCCCATGCGTTGATATGTGCCCTGCCGGCGATCGGTAAGATTCCGTCTATTTGTTCCCGGGTCAGATCCTTGTCCATGATCAGCAGGATGGATACCATGGCTTGAGGAGTACCGATTTCGTTGTTCCACCAGTTGTCGCAGATGAAATCGTGAGCGATCCAGAACGCCAAGGCTGTATCGAATACTTGTTTTAACCGTTTGTCATGATAGAATTTTGATTCTTTCGATTGGTAAGCCAATGCCATTTGGACCATGTTGTCCAAATGGATGGTGTGTTGAAAGCCGATTCGCCGTACGTCGGAGTAGTCGATTCCCGGCCAGATGGAGTCGGTCGGCTGGAATGTGTTGAGAATATTTTCGATTTTTGTATCTTTTACAGAACGGGCCTGTTCCTGGGCAATGAAGCGTTGGCGGAGCAGAGTGATGTCGGGGTTGTCGGCGAACGCGGTGTTTATCCATAACAACCCTCCTAACAGGAGCAGGAATAACCGGTTGTTTTTATTGAAAATTCGGGTTTTCACGGTGGGTAGGTTGTGGGTTTTGGGGAATAATGAATCAGTAATTTGTTTCAAAGATAAGAAGATTTATACAGAAAGGAATTAATATGAGTGGATTGTGGATTGAAAATTTTACAATCGTAATCAGTTTATTGATGCTTTTAGGGAATAAGCTGAGTCCGGGGAATGGCTATTATGAAAGAGGGTGTCTGGGGCGGGGTGTTAATTTTTTAGTGGTGAATAGATTTCCATTGAAAAATATAATTTTTCAATGGAAAATTGATAAAGATTGATATCAAAGGAGTTGAAATGTGTTTTTATTATTTTTACGCTTAAAATATAATTAATACTTTTATGGAAATTTTTTCGAGGAGTGTTTGTTCCGGAAGATGATAAAAAGATATTGGAATTGCTTGCATCGAATAGCAATGAGGCATTTGAATATCTGTATAACTTATATTATGCTCGTTTGGTGGTGTTCGCTGACCGATTCGATCTTCCTCGGGAAACAAGTGAGGATTTGGCCCAGGAGGTATTTATCTTTTTGTTGCGGGTACGGGAGAATTTTCGGACGATATCTCAATTGAAAGCCTATCTGTATCAATCCATGCGTAATCGTTGCCTGAACCATATACGCCATACCCAGGTACATGATCGTTATGTCGAGAGCGAACGTTTGAAAACGGAACATGCATTTGAAAATGCAGTGATCGAAGAGGAGATCTATGCCCGATTGATTCAGGCGATTGAGATGCTTCCGCCTCAAAGTCGTGAGGTGATGCGGCTCTCTTTGCAAAAAAAGAACAATCGTGAGATCGCTGAACTGATGGGATTGGCCGTAGAGACCGTCAAGAGTTATAAAAAGGAGAGCAAAAAAAAGTTGATCGACTATTTCATGCGGACGGAGACTTTGGAAATGGCTATATTGATGATGACGGTTATTGATTCATTATAGTTGTGACAGATTGTATTCCTGAAAAGCAATGACGACCCGATTTCGGGTCGTCATTGCTTTTCAGGAGATGGAACCTATTACCATCCGTTAGAAGCTGCATTGGCTTTGTAACGAACTTGCAGTATACGTCCTGGCGCTTGAGA
>CASDSC010000061.1 GCA_949283215.1 uncultured Alistipes sp.
CATGACCCCTCCGGATCATCGATAAAGGCCAAAGCAACAGATTGATCAACAGAAAAACAATCCCTGTATGCAATCCCGATACAGCCAGTACGTGTGACGTGCCGGTGATCGAATAATCGGTTTTGAGTTCCTTCCCGATTGAACGTTTCTCGCCCGTCGCCATGGCAATGGCAATATTGGCCTGGTCGGATGTCAGGTGTAGACGAGATAAACGTTGTACGGCCGTTTGTTGCATCCGGCGGGCCAGCATAAGCGGTGTGAGACCCGCATTGGGTGCTGTGGCGAGTAACCGACCGCGCGGAACGAATGCTGTAGCAGTGTAACCTCTCGCTCTCATCAAGCGGGTGTAGCCATTCTCTGTCCCGATCGGGTTGAGGTAGGTGCGGAAGGCAGCCTGATCTCCAAGTGCAATATGATGACTGGTGTCGATATACAGGATGACCCGTTCGTGTGCCGGGATCCACTTCCGTGTCGAATCGTACGCGGAACGGTAAAAGCCGACTTCCCCGGTGGTGCGTGCCCACCGTCCTGAAATGACTGGCGTTTCAGTAATTTCGGCTGAAACCAGAACCGGTGTATCGCGCGGTATGGTCACGTCAGGGGTGTGGATTCTTGCCAGAATGAGCCCGGTAAGCAGAATCGCGCAACTCACGTAACACCAGCCTATGATCGTTTCTTTTTTCGATATCCATGCCATGGTGTAGGTGACGCCCAAACATAGTCCCAGTGCCCATGTGGGCAGTTGTATCCACGGTTCGAGTAGGATTCCCGATACGAAAAGAATGAAAATCCTCAGAAACGGGGTGAATTGTATGCGCGTATATAGGTCCACGATTTTGGAATACGGTACGATAATGATTGATGTGCCGAGAGAGAGCTCATTTCTCAAGAACAAAATTAGGATTTTTCCTGCACTTTTCGGATGGCAGGTCGAAAGAACATCCGCGTGAAATGGGTCCTGCCGGCGAAAAGAGTGATTGGGGGGTATGGATGTTCCGCGGAATCTTGTCTGAAGATACGGAGAACCCGTATTGAATGGTGAGCCGAGTAGGGGGGATCAAAAATAAGGTTCGGAATATGTTTCGGACTGCGATGACCGTGCGTCGGGGATGCAGTTGGAATCGCAGGAGCCACATGAATCATGCAGTGTGATAGGAGGATCTACCGGAGAATATAG
The DNA here is from genome assembly GCA_949283215.1 of uncultured Alistipes sp. GTDB lineage: Bacteria > Bacteroidota > Bacteroidia > Bacteroidales > Rikenellaceae > RGIG1874. The sequence goes on from CASDSC010000061.1 coordinate 1,178, forward strand.
ATGGTTTCACCGGGGCGTTTCATTAGGTATTTTTCTCGGGCGAATTGTTCCAGAAAAGAATCTGTCTTAAGATTCTCGAGCAGAGTGCTGTCCTCGCTGATTTTTTGCTGGTAATAGGCTTTTTGTTTGTCGAGCTCCCGGATCTGTTCCTTGAGCTGCCACCGATCGATCAGGTTGTTCCGGTCGAACACCGTGATCAACAGTACGAATACGGCGATCATTATGATCCACAAACGTCGGTCTTGAAACAGATTCTTAAACATATACCTGTGGTAATTGTTTTGCAAAGGTAGCGAAAGGTCAGTGCAGAAAAAACAAGCCTGCTTATTTTTTTGCCAAGCATCAGCCTGTTTTATTTGATGATAAGAAGAATTGTATAGAAGGGGACAGAAGTTTTTTGATATGTTGAGGTCTGGGATAGTCGGAAGGTTATGAATGTGCGGTGTACGGTAGTCAGTGTTGTGAAAATCTGGGGTTAGTCCCAGTAACGATAAAAGTGGTGGACGGGACCATGTCCGTTGCCGATCGTATATTCCGCTCCGGCACGTATGGCTTTGTGCAGGTACTCTTCTGCCTTGCCGACTGCTTCGGGTAGCGGATGTCCAAGGGCCAGAAAGGAGGCTATGGCTGAGGAAAGCGTACAGCCTGTGCCGTGGGTATTCGGGGTGGAAAGCCGGTCGAATGTGTATCGGTAGGTTTGGTCGGCAAACAGATAATCGGTAAGGCGCTGAGTGTCAAGATGTCCTGTTTTGATTAAAACATTGGGGGCGCCTAGGCCCCGGAGGCTCGCGGTAGCAGCATCGATTTCATGTTCTGTGCGAATCGAAAGTCCTGTGATGTGTTCTGCTTCCGGGATATTGGGGGTGATGACTGTACAATGGGGCATAAGCTCGGTGATAAGAGCCGTTGCTGCATCTGCAGGAATCAGACGGTCTCCCGAAGTGGCCACCATGACCGGATCGAGTACGACATTGCTCAGATCGTAACGGGTAATAAGGCGAGTGACGGCTTCAATGATGTGCCGTGAGGGTAACATGCCGATTTTGACGGCATCTACGCCGATATCTGTAATGACGGCCTCGATTTGTCGTGCGACGATTTCGGCGGGTAGCGTTTCGATGGCTGTCACGCCTTGTGTGTTCTGTGCAGTGATCGCTGTAATGGCTGTGGCTGCATAGCATCCGCATGCGGAGATCGTCTTCATGTCGGCCTGAATGCCTGCTCCTCCGCCGCTGTCGGATCCGGCGATCGTGAGTACGCGTCGATAGGTTTTCATGGTCGGTTCGGATTGTGTGTTGGATCGATTGTGGAGTACGAATGTCGGTTCCGGGTCAGAAGTGCCGGTATCCGTGCCAGTCGGGAGTGAACGGAATGCCGCCGCGTAACCAGACGATATCGGGTTTGCCGGTGGCTGTTTCACCGATTGGATACAAGGAGGTTCCGAATCGGGAGGCAAACTCAGCACTCAATAGCCCCGCTCCTGTCGGTGAGGCTGTCAGCAAAAGCTGGTAATCCTCGCCTCCGGTGACGGCACGTGCTATCGATGTGCGGGTCGGTATTGCGTCCGTGTCGATAAAGGCGCGTAGCCCGGACGCCCTTAATATATGAAGCAGATCCGAGGCCAGTCCGTCCGAAAGGTCCATCATCGCATGTACGCTGGGTTGTGTGCCTAACCAGATCCCCTCATGGATCAAGGGGG
>CASDSC010000062.1 GCA_949283215.1 uncultured Alistipes sp.
ATGAATATTACATCGGCAGTTTTCAAGTTCAGCAGCGAGAAGCTCGACCAGATTCCGGCAGACAACCTGCCAGAATTTGCTTTCATAGGCCGCAGCAATGTCGGCAAATCATCGCTGATCAATATGCTGACCGGGCAGACATCACTTGCAAAAGTATCGGCGACGCCCGGAAAGACCCGATTGATAAATCACTTTCTGATCAATGGGGCATGGTACCTGGTCGACTTGCCGGGATACGGATATGCAAAAGTATCGAAAACTCTCAAGGAGAGATTCTCACAAACCATCACAGACTATGTATTGAGGAGTTCCAAAATGTATTTTCTTTTCGTACTGGTCGATTCACGGCTCGAGCCTCAAAAAATAGATCTAGAATTCATTGACATGCTCGGGCGGAACTCCGTACCGTTCGGAATAGTCTTCACCAAGACCGACAAACTGTCAGAAAATCAAACGATATCCAATATCGCACGCTACAAACGTGTACTTAAACAAAACTGGGAAGAACTGCCTCCGATGTTCATAAGCTCTTCGGCGAAGAAAAAGGGCAAAGACAATATTCTGGACTTCATAGAGTTCTGCCTGACCGCAGACAACAATGAACAGACTCAATCCATCCGATAATAATAATCGGAACTGTATAATTCGCACTTGCCACACATGGGTTGAAGGAGTGATATTACATACTACTCATTCAAAAAACTCCATGCCGCATAAGACTCCAAACAAGAATCCGTAGTGCAACTGGTGCAAGATTAAAACAGAGAGACCATTCAATCATTACCCATCGCAGGATAGTGGATTTCAACGTATTTAATCTCCACTCGGAAGACCTCACATGACAAATTGTAACTGCACCAGGAACTCGACTCTCTCAATAATCAACCACACATACGAAAACGGTTAGCTTTGAACGGGATTATCTTTTGATGGAAATCCGGCTTTCGCAGCATCTCCCCAAAAAATAATGACAAGGTTTTTAAACCTTACACCGACATTGAAACAATCAGCCCCCCCGAAGCAAATAACCTTTAAACATATTACACTTTTCAAAACCTAAATCAGAACAAGTTATTTTCAACATTCCGACCATCTTTTCATCACCCCCGGCCCCACAACTATTTATCTGCGAGGATCATATCGCCACACTCATCTCAATGGACTCATCAAGAGAGTCTTCGCCCATAACATATCGCCACCGGGATCCGTAACCTATCCGCGATTCATAAATCACAGAGATGATTTAATCGCCTCAAACAATCCAGAAAAAGTATATTCATCATTTCATAAAGTAATCGGTTTCAAATTTCCCAAATTCGGCTTTTATATCTATATTTGCGACACGAATCAAATCAACAACAATTCATTCCGAAAATGGCAATCCATAAGCTCAAGATCTTTGCATGCCGAGAATCCCGCCCGCTCGCCGAAAAAATAGCACAGGCATACGGATGCGAACTCGGTAACTCATCAGTATTAGAATTCAGCGACGGAGAATTTCAGCCGGCATACAATGAAAGTATCCGTGGATGTACAGTCTTTATCGTACAGTCGACCTTCCCGCCGGCAGAGAATTTAATGGAACTGCTGCTCATGATAGATGCGGCACGTCGTGCATCTGCCTATAAGGTCATCGCAGTAATGCCATATTTCGGATGGGCCCGTCAGGATCGCAAGGATCGTCCTCGTGTTTCGATCGGCGCCAAACTGGCAGCCAACCTTCTGTGTGCGGCAGGAGTGGACCGTATCATGACTATGGACCTGCATGCAGATCAAATACAGGGATTTTTTGACGTCCCGGTAGACCACATTTATGCAAGTGCGATCTTTGTTCCGTACATCAAGAGTCTCGGAATCGAGGATCTCTCTTTCGCAGCACCCGATATGGGCGGAGCAAAACGTGTGGCAGCATACTCACAGTATCTCAACGCCCCCATGATCATCAGCCACAAACAAAGGGAAAAAGCCAATGTAGTGGGCAACATGACAGCAATAGGCGAGGTCGAAGGACGCAATATCATCATCCTCGACGACATGATAGATACTGCCGGAACCATCACCAAGGCTGCAGACATGCTCATGGAACGCGGAGCCAAAAGCGTACGTGCCGTAGCTACTCACCCTGTACTGTCAGGACCGGCCTACGACCGTATCAACGCAAGCGCTCTATCGGAAGTAATAGTATCTGATACTATACCGTTGAATCCAGAAGCCGATATCAAAAAATTCACAGTGCTCAGCGTAGCCGATATCTTCGCGGACGTAATAGAAAGAGTACACAATTACAAAGAGATAAGCTCCCGATTCATATTCTAGGCAAACAAATCAATCCCGCTACTTGTCGCCCGAGCATGTAAAACTTACGGCAGGGTTTGGTAAATAAGGGAAAATGATTTACATTTGCACCACTGATTTTTCAGTTGCCCGGTGAGATGGGTGAGTGGCTGAAACCACCAGTTTGCTAAACTGACGTACGGGCAACCGTACCGGGGGTTCGAATCCCCCTCTC
>CASDSC010000063.1 GCA_949283215.1 uncultured Alistipes sp.
AGCGTCGTTGGCGGGCATCGCAGATTGCGGGACTGACGACTATTCCAGCCTATGTGCGCGAGGTTGATGATCAGACGCTGATTGAGATGGCGTTGGTGGAAAATATCCAGCGACAGGATCTCAATGCGATTGAAATTGCGCAGACTCTGCAACGGTTGATCGATGAATGTAATCTTACCCAGGATGTGTTGGCGTCGCGTGTAGGGAAGAAACGTTCCACGGTGGCTAACTATATGCGGTTGCTCAAGTTGCCGGAAGAGATTCAACTGGCGGTTCGTGAGGAGTTGATATCGATGGGGCACGCCAAGGCCCTGGCGGCTGTGGAGCCCCGGGAAGCGCAGGTGTCCTTGTTGCGGAAGGTGATCCGGAAACATCTATCTGTCCGGCAGACAGAAGATCTGGTGGCCCGAATGGCAGCGGCCGGACCAACGGCGAAACCTCAGTCAGACGAGGAGTTTCCGGAGAGTTACGGACGTTTGGTTGAACATCTTGAGCGCTTTTTTACGCAAGATATCAGTATAAAGAAGAACAATAAAGGGGGAGGTCGTATTGTGATCGGGTTCGATAACGATGAGGACGTTGCACGGATTTTGAGCCAGTTCGAGCGACTCGATCGGTAATATACGGAATCGCTGTGATCGTAAGGCGACCAGAAGGGATGGATAGCGGCATTAGGTCACAGGAAGCACAGATGCGGACAGACCGTTCGCGATACAAGAGAAACACACAAATCATAGATATAGAAGTAAACGAAACAGGGAAATCAACCGGCATGGGTAAACGAACGGGATATGCATTCATATTGAAGATCTCAGCGGTGATGCTGCTGTGTATGGGAGCATGTCGGGTGCAGGCACAGATCGGGGCATTGAGTGGTCCGGGTCAGGATGCGGTAATGCAGTTGCCGGGACGCCGGATATTCAATGTAACGGATGGACGGTTGAATGAGATGATTCCTGTGCTGGCCGACTCTGCTGATTTCGATCGTCGGGCATTGCGTGCAATTGCAGCGGCTCGACGTCAGCGTATGCGGATGTTGAGTGACAGTACGCGAAAGGCTATTAATGACAGTCTGCGTTTGCAGAAGGAGCTACGCAGGGCCGACACGAGTGTGGTGCGGTACAGTCGGATTTTTCGCGATACGCTTCCATTGTCACGGATGTCGGCGATTTCCTTGGTAGCGCCGGGTTTTTCCCAGTTGCATAATAAGCAATATTGGAAAATACCGGTTTTGTATGCGACTGTGGGGACAGCCTTAGGTTTTGGTATCCAGGCACAAAAGCAGTATGCTCCCCTTAAGCGGGAGTACGAAGCGTTGAAAGCGCAAGGGGCGTCCCAATCGGAGATCGATGCGGTCCAGCGCGAGATGATTCGTCAGAATACGAAGCGGACCTTGTTGTTTGCAGGAGCGGCAGCGGCGTATGTCTATTTTATAGGGGACGGGGCGGTCAATTATCCGGGAACGGCCTCTTCTGTCAAAAAGGCGACGACCCTGTCGACCATTTGTCCAGGAGCAGGCCAGATATATAATAAGAGCTATTGGAAGGTTCCCATCGTGATCGGCGGTTTTGCCACGATGGCTTACATTATCGACTGGAATGCCCGGGGATACAATCGTTATAAACGCGCCTATGAGTTGGTTGCCGATGGAGACGATACGACGATTGACGAGTTCAACGGGCGATATTCCGCGGAGTTACTTCGCAATACAAAGAACAGTTTTCGTCGGAGCCGCGATATGGCCATTATCTATACGTTGGCGTTGTATGTGCTGAACATCGTGGACGCCCATGTTGATGCCCAACTCAAAGATTATGATGTGAGTGATGACCTGGCAATGAGCGTTGAGCCAGCCATGACCAATTTTTATACCATGCGGGCCAAGACCAACTTGTTGGGTCTGAGCCTGAAAATATCATTTTGACCATGAAACGACTATTAGCCTTGTTGATACTATTTACGGGTATTGCTCTGCAATCGGTGGCAGAGATGCCCGATGACGGACCTTCCAAGAGACGAAATGCCGAGAAGATCGCCGCACGCAAGGCAGAGCGTCGTAATCGGAATGCGCGGCTGCAGCCGGTAGTGGTTCCTTCGCCGGATAGCGTGAAGATCGCGGCCGATACGGTATCGTCGAATGGGGGAGGAGCCGAGAGCGCAGAGAATGTGGCAGCGCGGGCGGAAGCTGAACGGGTGGCCTCTGTAGCCTCATTGTTTTACCGGGCGGATAGTTGCCTCAACCCTTGTGCAGCCGATCTGCATGCTGTGTATGATTCGTTGACCCGTCGATTGCGGGCCGAGGCGGCGGATTCGATCTATACGACTTTTTTCAATGAGTTGGTCGATCTAGATTCAACGGGTACGACGGCCTCCTCGGTACCCGATTCTGTATATGCCGCTCGGTTGGCGCAGTTGATTTCTCCAATATGGTTGCCTTACAATGACATTATCAAACGGTATATCATAGCCTATACCGAGACACGAAAACAGACGTTCAGTCGTATTTTGGGTCGTTCCCAGTACTATTTTCCGATTATTGAGGAGGAACTGATGCGTGCGGGGCTTCCTCTCGAATTGCGGATGGTTCCTGTGATTGAGTCGGCCCTGACGGCGACGGCCGTATCGCGTATGGGAGCGACAGGTCTTTGGCAGTTCATGTACGGGACAGGGAAATTATACGGGTTGGAACAGACTTCGTTTATTGACCAGCGTCGAGATCCATTGGCTTCAACTCGCGCAGCCTGCCGTTATCTGAAAAACATGTACGATATTTATCAGGATTGGACACTTGCCATCGCGTCATATAATTGCGGACCCGGTAATGTGAATAAGGCACTGGCCCGGGCTGGAGAGGGGGCTCGAACATTTTGGGATATCTATCCATATCTGCCCCGTGAGACACGTGGATATGTGCCTTCATTTATAGCGGCGACCTATGCCTATGCCTACCATACGCAGCATGGAATAGAACCGACGGAGTCACCGCTTCCATTGGCTACCGATACGATCATGGTCGGCCGCTTGATGCATCTCGAGCAGGTTGCCACGACGCTTGATGTTCCGATGGAACTGCTACGCGATCTGAATCCGCAGTACAAGCTCGATATTATACCAGCCGTTGAGGGGAAACAGTATTCGTTGGTATTGCCATCTCCTGAGATCAATCATTACATACAGATGGAGGATTCGATCCATGCCAAGGATACGGTTTATTTGGCGCAATACCAGAAAAAGATTGCGACACCAGGCGGAGTGAAGAGCACATTCAATATCAGTACGGTGACGTATAAGGTCAAAAAGGGCGATCAGTTGGGTAGTATTGCGCATCGATATGGTGTGACTGTATCCCAGTTGATGAAATGGAACGGCATTAAGAATCCCAATACGCTTCAAATCGGTAAAGTACTCGAGATCTATCGGTAGAATCTATGCGGGCAGATGGAACTATAGCGGCCGTAGCGACCGGTCGGGGCGGGGCGATTGCAGTGATACGGGTAAGTGGCCCGGATGCCATTGCAGCGACCGATTCTTTTTTTGTTGCGGCATCGGGCAAATCGATGACCGAGAGCCGGGGTTATACGCTTCATTACGGGGAGATCCGCGATGAGGAGGGGCGGATGGTCGATGAGGTACTCGTATCGTTATTTCATGCCCCTCGGTCCTATACGGGCGAAGATATGGTCGAGATATCTTGCCATGCCTCTTCATATATCTTATCTGAGATTATGCGCTTGCTGGGGACTCGAGGAGTACGGCCAGCCGAGCCGGGAGAATTTACGCTTCGAGCCTATCTGAATGGTAAAATGGATTTGGCTCAGGCCGAGGCCGTAGCTGATGTGATTGCATCAGAGGGTAGGGCAGCGCATGCGCTTGCCACCCGGCAGATCCGAGGGGGCTATTCCGCAGAATTCGATCGTTTGCATGGGCAATTGTTGGAATTAATTTCATTGTTAGAGCTGGAATTGGATTTCAGTGAAGAGGAGGTCGAATTTGCCGACCGGGGGCGTTTGCAGGGGCTGATGGAGACGATATTGCAACGGATCGTGGAGTTAAAACGTTCGTATAGTCTTGGGAATGTGATTCGCAACGGAGTCCCGGTGGCGATTGTGGGACGTCCTAACGTAGGCAAATCGACACTGCTCAATGCGTTACTCGGCGACAATCGAGCAATGGTATCCGATATTGCCGGGACGACGCGCGATGTGATTGAGGATACGGTCAATCTCGATGGGGTGACCTTTCGTTTTATTGATACGGCCGGAATTCGTCGGACGAATGATGTGTTGGAGTCGATGGGAATCGAACGCACGTTCGATCGTATGTCACGGGCGACCATAGTGCTCTATCTGGTGGATCCTACGCGTTTGGATTTGTCGGATCTGCCTTCCGGACCAGAATCGGGTACGACGCATACTGATTCGGAACCGTCTTCTGTTTTTAATGAATCTGATTCTGATGCGTTTGTAGCAAAGATGACTTCAATGGTCCAAACTGAAATAGGTGCCTTGCAATTGCGTGAGGACCAGCGGGGTGTTGTGGTGATCAATAAATCTGACTTGTTGGGAGATCGTTCTCGAGGAGAGTTGGCTGAATCGGTCATGCGTGTCACAGGATGGCCTGTTTTAGTTCTTTCAGCCAAGCGTCAGCAAGGTATTGATCGGTTGGTAACCTTTTTGACGGAAGCAGTGTCGACGGACCGAGTTTATGCCGATGAGGCCATAGTTACAAATGCCCGACATTATCGGGCTTTAGGGGAGGCTGAGTCAGCCTTGAACCGAGCTTTGTTTGGTTTGCAAGAAGGGCTTCCAGGCGATTTATTGGCAGAGGAGACCAAACAAGTATCCTTTCATTTGTCAGAAATCACGGG
>CASDSC010000064.1 GCA_949283215.1 uncultured Alistipes sp.
AACTTCAGGGACAAAATCAATCTTACTTCGGATGAAGGACGCTGTATTTCGGATTCGATTTAACATAGCAATTCAATTTACGTAAGAATTCTTCCTCAGCCTCCTGCACAAACTGCACTTTGATCGGTTGTACATAGAGCCGTCGCTGTATCGATTCAGGAATACGCCGCCGATTGGTCAACTTGACGGCATCCTTTTCGGTCATCACTATGACAGTTCCCTCGGGAGCCGCATCGAGAGCCCTGGCCATTGTTCGCAAATCCTTGATTCGATATGTATGATGATCCCCGAAACTCAATTTAGAAACCACATGATAACGCTCCTCGAGGGAATGGACAAACGTTTCCGGCGAAGCGATTCCAGACATTGCGACCACCGGAGCACCGGATTCCAACACGGGAGATACCGCCACATCAGGAAACAATGGCCGTGCCGCTTCCGCCTCCATCTGCGTAAAAAACAACGACTGATAAGGGTAAAGATTCAGCGATTTGTTGACGATCCGCATATCGAGCGGATTGAGCGAGGCGGGACATTTGGTCACCACAACGAAATGGGCACGATAAAGTTGGCTCACACTATCGCGGAGACGCCCCCAGGGCAACATTTTGTCACGATAGATCGGATTATTGTAATCCATCAACAGGATATTGACCCAAGGTTCGACATACCGATGTTGAAAGCCGTCATCCAGGATAATCAGATTCACCTCAGGGAAACGCTCGCGGATACGATGAATTCCCTCGGTACGTTTCTCACATACAGCCACCGTCACGTCCGGGTACCGAAGTTTGATCTGCTTCGGTTCATCTCCGACGGCACGCACGGGCGAATTGACCTCGACCACGCCGAAACCACGGGTTCTGCGCCCGTACCCGCGCGATAACACTGCGACCCGATAATCATGCCGCAGATAACCGACCAACATTTCGGTAACGGGCGTCTTCCCGGTTCCACCCACCGTAAGGTTTCCGACACAGACCACAGGAATTCCGAACTCTTCGGAACGGAGGATTTTCCAGTCGAAGAGCTTGTGTCGGATCGCGACGATCATGCCGTAAACGGCTGCAAACGGGGCGAATACAGGTCGTAACACGCTGTCAATTATTCAATTGTTCAAAAGTACGTTAATTTGTTTGATTTTCAAATTTTTCAGGTAAAATAAAACCTGAGAGACCTGTCTACGGCAGGCTTGTTTTGATCCCTGGACAACCGATCCGCCATACAGTCATCGGCCGCTATCAATAAACAGACATGACCATCCGTCCCACCCCATCCCGTTAGCCGTAATACAGCCTTTCGAGAAACGGAAGTAGAGAACTCCAGACCAAGCTCTCTCTCCACCACAATCACAATAAAATTAAAACGACACCTACCATAAAAGGTAGGTGTCGTTTTAATTATGATTCTCCGCTGTGCAAAACCCTACATTACACGCACAACAATATTCATTCAGTTGACTATACCAATTCGATTCCGGCTGCACGACACTCCGTACGCATCGCTTCAGGCCATATACTGCTTTGAATCTCGCCGATATGAGCCTTACGCAACAAGAACATGCAAAGACGCGACTGACCGATACCACCGCCGATCGTACACGGCAACTCACCGGCCAGCAATTTTTTATGGAAATAGAGTTCGCATTTCCATTCCTGACCACGCTCAGCCAACTGACGCCGCAATGCCTCCTCATCCACACGGATTCCCATACTCGAAACCTCGAACGCACTTTCCAACACAGGATTCCACAACAAGATATCTCCGTTCAGGCCCTGGAACCCGTCCGTATTCGGAGTACTCCAGTCGTCGTAATCGGCCGCCCGGCCATCATGCGGCAGACCATTACTCAGCTTACCGCCAATCCCCATTACAAATACAGCCCCATATTCTTTGACTACCGCATTTTCACGTTCTTTAGGGGACATATCAGGATAACGATCCAGCAACTCCTGTGCATGAATAAAATGAATCTCCTCTGGAAGCGCCGGCACGATCTGCGGGAACTCAACATACAACTTGTTCTCCGTCACCTTGATCGATTCATAAATCCTCCGGACCGTTTTTTTCAAAAACTCGATCGTACGCTCTTCACGCGCGATCACCTTCTCCCAGTCCCACTGATCGACATAGATCGAATGGATATTGTCGAGCTCCTCATCGGGACGCAATGCATTCATATCGGTGTAAATACCGCGGCCGGGCTGCACACCCATTTCGGCCAGCTTAAGCCGTTTCCATTTGGCCAAAGAATGCACCACTTCGGCTTCGCGTTCATCCAAATCCCGAATGGGAAACGAAACGGGACGTTCTATACTGTTCAGATCGTCATTGATCCCGGTTCCTTTCAGGACGACCATCGGTGCCGTCACCCGCAGTAACGCCAACTGAGCCGACAGATTCTCTTGGAACATATCCTTCACATACTTGATCGCTTTTCCGGTATTCTCGACATTGCCGAGCAGATTTCGGTAATTGTGTGGTTTGATCAATTTCATGGTCTGAAGAGTAAAAATCGCAACCCCCGGTACTCTCGCCGGGGGTTCGAAGGATTATTTCAAAATGATCAGATAGTAATTCTTTTTCCCTTTCTGTACGAGCAGATACTTGTCAGCAATCAGGTCCTGCGCATTCACTTCACGATCGAATGCTGTCACCTTCTCCTTGTTGAGCGAGACACCTCCGCCCTGCACCAACTTACGCAACTCTCCTTTCGAGGGGAATACAGGGGCCATCGTCGTCACCAACTCTACAAAAGGCACACCGCCCCGTACCGCATCGGCCTCGACCTCGAACTGGGGTACACCCTCGAACACCTGCAGGAAAGTCTGTTCGTCGAGATGTCGCAACGCATCGGCCGTAGCACCGCCGAACAAAATCGACGAAGCTTCGACTGCCTTTTCATACTCCTCTTTCGAGTGGATCATGCAGGTCAGTTCCCGTGCCAACGTTTTCTGTAAAATACGCTCGTGGGGAGCGGCTTCGTGTTCGGCCGTCAACTGTGCGATCGTCTCCCGATCGAGCATGGTGAATATTTTGATGTAGCTTTTCGCATCTTCGTCGCTCACGTTGAGCCAGAATTGGTAAAATTTATACGGCGAAGTATAACGCGCATCGAGCCAAATGTTTCCCGATTCGGTCTTACCGAACTTCGTGCCATCAGCCTTTTTGATCAGCGGGCAAGTCAAGCCGTACGCTTCTCCCCCCAGTTTACGACGGATCAATTCAGTTCCCGTGGTGATATTACCCCACTGATCTGAACCACCCAACTGGATTTTGCAATCCATCGTCTCATACAAATGCAGAAAATCGTACCCCTGCACCAACTGATAGGTAAACTCGGTAAACGACATTCCTTCACCTTCGCCGTTAAACCGTTTTTTGACCGAATCTTTGGCCATCATATAGTTTACGGTGATCAATTTGCCGATGTCTCGGATGAAAGCCAAAAAGGTAAAATCCTTCATCCAGTCATAATTATTGACCAACACGGCAGCATTGGGAGCATCCGAATCGAAATCGAGCAGCCGGCTGAGTTGCGCCTTGATCGCATTTTGGTTGTGACGTAGAGTCTCCTCATCGAGGAGGTTACGTTCGAGCGATTTACCCGAAGGATCGCCGATCATTCCCGTAGCCCCGCCGACCAACGCCACGGGTTTATGCCCGCATGCCTGGAAATGTTTTAATATCATCACACTGACCAAATGGCCGATATGCAGCGAATCGGCCGTAGGGTCAATGCCCACATAAGCCGTTGTCATCCCTTTGGCCAATTGTTCTTCGACTCCGGGTGTGAGATCCTGCAACATCCCGCGCCATTTGAGCTCTTCAACAAAATTCATTGTTTATCTGTTTTTTGATCCAACGAACGGCGTATGCCTACATTTTGTTCGGGTCTGATGCACAATGCCTTCAAAAAATCACCCGACCCATACGCTTTTCAAATCGCAAAGATAGGTTTTTTCTTCAAAACGCCGGTCAATCCTCCTAATTCTTTGTTGCTTTTATCGATCCGACTACGAATCACCTCTCTACACGATCTGTCTTTTTTCAACGCCGTCCATCGCAATTCACAACCCCGAATTATTTCCCCGCTGCAATAACAATTATTTTTAACAGATTGTTTATCTTTGCACAGTCTTAATCAGGAGAGCCGCGTCCAACGATTTCACGATGCAGATCCCTCGACTCAGTTCTCCACCGCATACACAAACGATTCATTAATTCAAAAAATATGTTTGATCTGGAGTTGATACAATCGGTATACGGCACGTTTGCCGCGCGCGTAGCCAAAGCCGCCGCCACACTCGGCCGTCCGATGACATTGGCCGAAAAGGTACTCTATGCCCACCTCTACGACGAAAAGGAGATTCGTCCGTTTCGCCGGGCCGAAGATTATGTAAACTTCGCACCGGACCGCGTGGCCATGCAGGATGCCACGGCACAAATGGCCCTTTTGCAATTCATGAACGCAGGACGCGACACGGCGGCCGTACCCTCATCGGTCCATTGCGACCACCTGATCCAAGCCGATCTGGGTGCCGAACAAGACTTGCCGACAGCCCTCAACTCCAATCGTGAAGTATACGATTTTTTACATAGTGTAGCCAGCAAATATGGCATCGGATTTTGGAAACCAGGTGCAGGCATTATCCACCAGGTCGTGCTCGAGAATTACGCTTTTCCGGGGGGAATGATGGTCGGTACCGACTCCCATACTCCGAATGCGGGCGGACTCGGCATGATTGCGATCGGCGTGGGCGGTGCCGATGCCGTCGACGTGATGACCGGTATGCCCTGGGAACTCAAGATGCCGAAACTGATCGGCGTGAGACTCACAGGGAAACTCAACGGCTGGGCCGCGCCGAAAGACGTGATCCTCAAACTGGCCGGCATTCTGACGGTCAAGGGAGCCACGAACGCCATTATCGAATATTTCGGAGAAGGTGCATCATCGCTCTCGGCCACGGGAAAAGCATCGATTTGCAACATGGGAGCGGAAGTGGGGGCTACCACCTCGATTTTCCCGTACGACGAAGCAATGGCTCGTTATCTGCGTGCCACGGGTCGGGCCGAAGTGGCGATCCTGGCCGACGGAATCGCTGCTTGTCTCCGTCCTGACGCAGAAGTAGTCGCCGAACCCGAAAAATATTACGATCGCGTGATCGAAATCGATTTGTCAGCACTCGAGCCTTATATCAACGGTCCGTTCACACCGGATGCAGCCCGGCCGATTTCGGAATTCGCCCGCATCGTACGCGAGAACGGTTATCCGCAAAAAATGGAGGTCGGTTTGGTAGGATCATGTACCAACTCGTCGTACGAAGACCTGGGACGCGCCGCTTCGGTCGCCCGACAAGCTGCCGAGAAAAACCTCGAGGTCAAAGCCGAATACATTATCAACCCCGGGTCCGAACAGGTACGAGCTACGGCCGAACGGGACGGCATACTTCCCGATCTGCGGGCGATCGGCGCCGTGATCATGACCAATGCCTGCGGACCCTGCATCGGTCAATGGAAACGCCATACGGACGATAACGAACGCCCCAATTCGATCGTTACGTCGTTCAACCGCAATTTCGCCAAACGAGCCGACGGCAATCCCAATACCCACGCTTTCGTCGCATCGCCCGAACTGGTAACCGCGCTTACGATCGCCGGTGACCTGACCTTCAATCCGCTCACCGATACTCTGACCACGCGTGACGGCCGACAGGTCAAGCTCGATCCGCCTCACGCCGATGAGCTGCCCGCACGGGGCATCGCTCCGGCCGACAACGGCTATGTAGCACCGGCAGGCGGCAGCGTCGAGATCGTCATCTCACCCGACTCTCAACGCCTGCAAAAACTGACCCCGTTCGCTCCATGGGACGGAAAAGATTATACGGACATGCCCCTGCTGATCAAGACGGCAGGCAAATGCACCACCGACCACATCTCGATGGCAGGTCCATGGCTACGCTTCCGCGGCCATCTCGAAAACATTTCGGACAATATGCTGATGGGCGCCGTTAACGCGTTTACAGGACAGACCAATTCGGTCCTCAACCAACTCACCGGCCAATACGACAAGGTTTCATCGGTAGCCAAAGCCTATAAAAAGGCAGGAATCGGGTCGATCGTGGTAGCCGAAGAGAATTACGGTGAAGGTTCATCGCGCGAACATGCTGCCATGGAACCCCGCTTCCTCAACGTACGGGTGATCCTGGCCAAATCTTTCGCCCGGATTCACGAAACCAACCTGAAAAAGCAGGGTATGCTGGCCCTCACCTTCGCCAACAAGGCCGATTACGACAAAATCCGCGAAAACGACCGACTTTCGGTCATCGGACTCTCGCAGTTCCGGCCGGGCGTCAATCTGCCAGTGATTATCCGTCACATTGACGGCACGACCGAAACGATCGAAGCAACGCACACCTACAATCAATTGCAGATCGAATGGTTCAAAGCAGGCTCGGCGCTCAACTACAAAGGTTAACATTTAAATGGTATAGCACGAATTATGGCAAACGATAAGATCAAAGTAGCCGGCCCGGTGGTCGAGCTCGACGGAGACGAGATGACCCGGGTCATCTGGAGATTCATCAAGGAGAAACTGATCCTTCCATACCTGGATCTCGACATCAAATACTACGATCTCTCGATCGAGAACCGCGACGCTACGGATGACCGGGTTACGGTCGAAGCTGCCGAAGCGATCAAGAAATACAACGTCGGGATCAAATGTGCGACGATCACGCCCGACGAAGCCCGCGTCAAAGAGTTCGGACTCAAGAAGATGTGGAAATCGCCCAACGGCACGATCCGTAACATTCTGGACGGAACCGTTTTCCGTGAACCGATCATATGCCGCAACGTACCCCGGCTGGTACCGGGATGGACCGCACCGATCTGTATCGGCCGTCACGCCTTCGGCGACCAGTACAAAGCCACCGACGTGGTGACCAAAGGCAAGGGCAAACTGACCATGACCTTCACCGGCGAAGACGGGACCGTACAGAGCTGGGATGTATACGATTTCAAAGGAGACGGGGTAGCACTCTGCATGTACAATACGGACGCCTCGATCCGGGGATTTGCCCATGCATGTTTCAATATGGCGATCCAGAAGCGTTGGCCTCTCTACCTGAGTACCAAGAATACGATTCTCAAAAAGTACGACGGACGTTTCAAGGACATCTTTGCAGAGATATACCAGAACGAATACAAGGCCAAAATGGATGAACTGGGCATCACCTACGAACACCGGCTGATCGACGACATGGTAGCCTCGGCCCTCAAATGGAACGGCGGTTTCGTTTGGGCCTGCAAGAACTACGACGGCGACGTACAATCGGATACCGTCGCCCAGGGCTTCGGATCACTGGGTCTGATGACCTCGGTTCTCGTGACACCCGACGGCAAAACGATGGAAGCGGAAGCGGCACACGGTACCGTAACGCGCCACTATCGGCTGCACCAACAAGGCAAAGAGACCTCGACAAACCCCATCGCCTCGATTTTCGCGTGGACACGTGGTTTGTCTCACCGAGCCACACTGGACGGAAACGACGAACTCGCTCGCTTCGCCCACACGCTCGAAGAGGTATGTGTCGAAACCGTCGAATCGGGACAAATGACCAAAGACCTGGCCCTGCTGGTCAAAGGCTCGACCCCCGATCGTGCAGACTACCTCAATACCGAGGAGTTCTTGGCGGCTATTGACGAACGTTTGCGAAAACGATTGATCAAAGCATAAAGAAGATCTATATTTTCCACATAAACGGCGCTTTTCCCAGCCAGTGGAAAAGCGCCGTTTACTATACACGCCTGGGCCAATCGAACATACCATAGATTTTTCATACAGTTCCTTTTCTGTAGCCTATTAAGAATCGGTCGTTATTCCCCGACCAACCCCAGGATCTTCGATACAATTTTCACCGATCAGATCCTTCTCGGGAATAAATTCGACTGTTTCACGGGGCCGGGCACGTGAACGATTTATAACATTTTGTTTTTTTTCGCTTTATTTTGTAAATTGCGCAATGAATTAGCGAAACGGAACACGTCTTAAAAGAGGAAAAGACATGAAGAAAGAGTATCTGATCTACAAGCTGTCGGAATCGATCAAGACGACAAGTCACATCGACAATGAACTGTTTACCAAATACAACGTCAAACGAGGCTTACGCAACGAAGACCATTCGGGTGTTTTGGTCGGATTGACCCAAATCGGTGACGTAGTGGGCTATGAACGCCTTCCGGAAGGGGGTTTGAAAGCGATCCCAGGGAAACTGCTTTACCGAGGTATCAACGTCGAAGACCTTGTCAAGGGGATCTTGGCCGAAAAACGTTTCGGATTCGAAGAGACCGCCTTTTTGCTTCTCTCCGGTTATCTGCCTGATCGAGAAGAGTTGACCGGTTTCAGCGAACTGATCAACCACTGTATGGCCTTGGGACAGAAAACGAAGATGAACATCCTCGATCTCGAAGGGCAAAACATTATGAATATTCTTGCCCGGAGTGTGCTTGAGATGTACACATTCGATGAAAATCCGGACGACACCTCACGAGACAACCTGATGCGTCAATCGATCGATCTGATCGCCAAATTCCCGACGATCATTGCATACGCATACAATATCTTACGTCATAGTAACCAGGGTCGGTCACTCCATATCCGTCACCCGAAAGAAGAGCTTTCGCTGGCCGAGAATTTTCTATATATGCTCAAAGGCGAATTCACAGAACTCGAAGCACGTACACTTGACTTGGCACTGATCCTCCATGCCGAACACGGTGGCGGTAACAACTCTACTTTTACGGTTCGGGTGACCAGTTCATCAGGAACTGATACATACTCTTCCATCGCAGCAGCGATTGGATCGCTCAAAGGTCCCTTGCACGGAGGTGCAAACCTCGCGGTAATAGACCAGTTCCACCATCTCAAGGCAAATATCAAAAACTGGACGGACACAGCCGAGATTGATGCCTATCTGCAACGAATGCTCCGCAAAGAAGTATACGACAAAAAAGGCTTGATTTACGGCATCGGACACGCTGTCTATACGATTTCGGATCCACGTGCGTTGCTTCTCAAAGAGATGGCTCGTGACCTGGCAAGGGAAAAAGGGCGCGAACAAGAGTTTGCTTTCCTCGAACTGCTCGAAGAACGTGCCGTAGAAAGTTTCATGCAGTTCAAAGGTAACCATGTGAACAAACGTGTATGCGCCAATGTCGATTTCTATTCGGGATTCGTATACGAAATGCTCGGTCTACCTCGCGAAGTATACACCCCCTTATTCGCCATGAGCCGTATCACGGGCTGGACGGCACACCGGATCGAAGAACTCAATTTCGAAAGCCGTCGCATCATTCGCCCAGCCTACAAAAACGTCATCGAAACCCCCAAGCCTTTCATACCGCTGGCAAAACGCTAAAAACCAATATAAATAAAAAACCGGCCTTTTAAACAGGCCGGTTTTTTATTTACCATCATCTCGCATATTATCTTCTCAACAAGTGCCCCAATAGGGCTAAACCGAGCGATACGACAAACAAGACAAGCCAAAACAGGTCAAAATGGAGCGAAAAGTCAATCAATAGATACTTTAAACCATTAATCACTGTAAAAGCAGCCACCACCATAAAAATCGATTGGCTCTCGGCCATAAAAGAGCGGTACAAAAGAAGCGGACGTGTTGATTTTTCCCAAGAAGTCAAAATGGGTGTAAAGGCATTGGTTGTCCGGCACCACTGCTGATACGTATCCCCGTATTTGATAACTAACGAATTTTCTTCGACCATTCCGATACGATGCAACAAAATTGCACCCACCACAGGAACAAGCAACAAATACCAATCGATCCCGGTATATAGTGTCAATCCGCAGATGATCAAATAGTTCCCCATCTGCTTCGGGAAACGCATGACCGAATAAATTCCCCGCGCCGCAATCCACGACTCAGGGTCGGATCCGTTACAACGGCGAGCTGCAAAACGCAGCGCGAACCCACCTACAACGAGAGCGACCGAAGGTATCGTCAACCATACAGTACTTCGCATCAGCATGAATGGAGTAGACATCAACAGAGCAACGACCGTAACCACCCCAAATACCCAAGGCAAGTAACGGCGACGGCGTGCAAACCAACGACCCGAGCGAAGCGCTCTTTCGTAAATCATCATAAGCGTATAGTGTTTTACGATTTAGGATAACGATCAATAAATTGAATGGTCCGATAATATATGCGGAGAGCTATGAGAGCCAGGATTGTACCAGTCAAGGTACCCCACAATATATCGAGAGGGAAATGTACACCGAGATAAATACGGCTATAGGACACAATAAAGGCCCATAGAATGATCAAGACGAAATATAGACGTGATCGGATAATGGATGCCGAGAACAAGGCAATCGCAAACACAGTAGCCGCATGCGCAGATACAGTACCGTATAATCCGCCACGATACCCGCCCACGGTATGGACGAGGCCGGTTAAATCAGGATTGTGAGTCGGTCGTAAACGGGGCGTAAAATGTTTGAAAAAATTGGCAATTTGATCCGCCAATACCACTGTAAGTACGATGAAACCGAATGCGATCAACATATTTCTCCAACCTACACGGCGTACCATCAACCATAAAACCACCAAATACAACGGCACCCAAGTCAATTTACCAGAAGCCAGACGGAAAAAATTGTCCCAAAAAGGACCTCCGTCGAAATTGAGTGCAAGAAACAGCGTATGATCGATAGTGGGTTCCATGAGTAAGTATAAAAGCATCAACAGCAAAACGACCGAACCGGAATATTCCGAGGTACAAGTCACCTCCGATCAGGCAACAAAAATAACAAATTATCTCGGAAAAATCGTGCGAATCCAGGTATGCATACCGGCAATGTATGAAAAACGTTATATTTGTATCACCAGGGATTTACACAAAATAATGAACGTCATAATTTATTGTTTTTCTGTAAAATAAATGATTTCATGACGCCTATATCCACTACACAATCTACCCATGCGTCGAAAGCGGCCGACGTGGAGATTGCCCGCCTCGAAACCGAAATCGCGCGTTATGGAGATTTGGTCCAACGACGCCCAAACACATACCGGCCGAAATTGGCTGAAGCATTGTTCGCACAAGCCTGCGAATATCTGGAAACTGGCGACCAGAGATCTGCGGCGCGTAAAGCTCTGGAGGCCATAGACCAATATGACTGTTATTCCGGACGGAAATCCTGGGTGATACATCGCAAATTTGCGATCATGCAATGGCTGATCGGTCACTATAACCGGACTAAGCAACTCGAGCAATCGGAATGGATGTTACTCCGACTTTTGGCCATGCAACAAACACTGTTCAACCGGAACGCAATGTTATACGGGGAAAATGTGGCAGTCACCCAATGGCAACTGGGTAACCTCTATACGGACCTGTCACGTTTCGGAGAAGCGGAACAGATGTACCGCAGCGCACTCGAAACACGCAGCGCATTCGACGATGAGGACATACACCGATATAAGCCCGCTACGGCACAATGTTGGCGTAGCCTTGGTTCACTATATGAAGTGCACCTGCATGATAACACAAAAGCCGAAATCTGCTATCAGCATGCGATCGAAATCGGGCGGACATTGTGCGAGAACCCGTACGAACGATGCAACCACCTGCGCGGTTTAATCCGCTCACTCGACTATATGCGCGATTTGTACGAACGGACGGGAGAAGAAACCAAAGCCCGTGCATGCAACGACGAGATGCAAACCTGGATGGCAGAACTCGAGGAGTGACATACGAATACACAAGCTGCATAGGAATTTTGAACAGCACTCAAAGAATTCCGTATGCGCTGCTGCCTATCAGGAAAGCTCCGCCACCCAAACAATCGGGTATCCAGCCCGCACCCAACAAAATACCCTGCCGCGATAATTATATGCACAGCAGGGTATTTTAGAAATTATTTACAACATCATTGAATATCGAATATATAGGGCATTACAGCCTGTACGCCGTGGTCCTCAAACAGACGTTGCATTCGTGCATATTCGCGAAAAGCGCTACCCAATTCGTTTTCGGCCACAGATGCACGAACAGACGACAGAGAGCGTACCAGCGCAGTCAACGGATCGACCGCATCCAACACTTCACGCAAACTGAAATCACCCACTACACCGGCCCGATCAGCCGCCAAGACAATCGCCTCTTTCAATCCGCCGAAACCGTCTACCAGGCCGATTTCACGTGCGCTGAGACCGGACCACACACGACCTCCGGCAATACCATCAACCTGCTGTACAGAAAGATTCCGTCCATTCGCCACATGCTCGACGAATGTCTGATAAACCGATTCGACCTGAGCCTGAAGATAATCCCTTTCCGTCGAAGACAAGGACCGGAAAGGCATCCCGAGATCGGACGACGGGTTCGTTCGAACCACGTCGACCGTAATACCCAACTTATTCCGCAAAGCATCACTCAGATCGAACATCAACCCAAACACACCGATCGACCCGGTAATTGTGACTGGGCTGGCCAAAATAGCATCGGCAGCACAAGAGACATAATATCCACCCGAGGCTGCTTCGCTGCCCATCGATACGACAACCGGTTTTTGGGCACGTAAAAGTTCTACTTCACGCCAGATGACATCAGAAGCCAAGGCACTGCCACCGGGACTATTCACCCGCAATACAACGGCCTTAACCTTGTCATCGGTACGCACTTCCGCCAACTGAGCCGCCACCGTTTCACCGCCGACATAACCGTCCATGCTCGGTCCATCGACAATCTCCCCGTCCACATAAACCACTGCCACTTCATTGTCGCTCTTGACCGGTAATATCGTATGGCTGGAAATATATTGGCCGAGTGTCACGCATTTCGGTTCATCACCCTCGACACCGGAAAGATCTACTAATAACGAATCGACCTGATCTTTATATAATAAACTGTCGACCAACCCATATTCGACCGCCAATTCCGGACTCCGTACTGCGAGATCGGTCGCATAATTCTGCAACACGGCCGAATCAATTCCACGCGAAGCGGAAATTTCAGCAAGGACACTACCCCAAATCGTATTGAGCAAGGTCTCGGTCTGCCGGCGACTTTCCGGACTCATCTGCTCATACATAAAAGGTTCGACAGCCGCTTTGTAATCGCCGTGACGAACCACTTCAGCACGTACACCCAATTTGTCCATCAGCCCTTTATAAAACAGGACATTCGATGCCATACCTTGCCATAGCAACGAACCTTCGGGATGGAGATACATCTTGTCAGCTACCGACGACAGATAATAACTGCCCTGCGTATAGACATCAGAATAGCTGATCACAAATTTACCCGACTCCCGGAACATGGCGATCGCAGTCCGCAATTCACTGAGCAATTCCAAATCAGCATTTCCAGTCACATTGAGATAAATACCCGTAATTCGTTCGTCCTCGGCAGCATTTTCAATTGCAGTCAAAGCATCGAGCAATGAATAGGTGGGGTGTACACTCATCGTGCGCAAATCGACACCTCCCAAAGGAGAGACATCAGGTGAATCGGTAATCCGTTCTCCAAGGTCGATACGCAAGACGGTATTGGGGCCTACCGTCACCATAGGCGACGAAAAAAGAGCCGAAACACCGGCCATCACCATCACGACAAATATGCCGAGCAACATAGCTCCGACGACAAAAGCCAATAATGAAGCTAAAAAGGTTTTGAAAAATGAATTCATATTTTTATCGTTTTAATTCATAGAAGAAAACCAACGGATCGGAGCTGAAAAATATATCCGATCCCGAAGGGACAAATATGCGGGTAAAATTATAAAATATTTGCCGAAAGCGTATCTTTGCAAAACCAATTACACTGAAGCCATGATGGATAAAACACAAATCATCCAGCTGTTGACCACGATCATTCATCCCGAAATCGGAAAGGATATCGTAACAGCAGGCCTTGTCGAAAATGTCACCCAGACGGAGGGAAAAACGACCATAACACTCTCCTTTCCGAAAGCGAGAGATCCGTTTGCCGTTTCGATCAAACGGGCGATCCTGGCCGGACTGTCCGAAAAGGATCCGCAAACAGCAGACCAAACCAGCGTTCTGATCAAAGAAGCGGCCCCAGCACCCAAACCTCAAAAGCCGGCCAAACCGAGGCAAACGGACCGCATACGGCATATCCTCGCCGTGGCATCGGGCAAAGGGGGCGTGGGCAAATCAACCGTAGCAGCCAACCTTGCGGTAGCCCTGTCCCGGCTCGGGTATAAAGTAGGACTCTTGGACGCCGATATTTACGGACCGTCACAGGCCAAGATGTTCGGGGTTGAACAGCATGTACCCGAAGCTCGGATAACGGAAGAGGGCAGCGAACTGATCATACCGGCCGAAAAATTCGGGGTCAAAATCATGTCGATCGCCTTTTTCATCCGTCCGACGGACGCCTTGGTATGGCGGGGTCCAATGGCCAGCAATGCCTTGAAACAGTTGGCCCATCAGACCGATTGGGGAGAGCTTGATTTTCTGATTACCGATCTTCCTCCCGGAACCGGAGATGTACACCTGACGATGGTTCAGGAACTCCAGATCGACGGGGCGGTTATCGTCAGCACACCCCAACAAGTGGCACTGGCCGATGTCGTGCGGGGTATCGCAATGTTCCGAGCCGACAAAATCAACATTCCGGTTCTTGGTATTGTGGAAAACATGGCCTGGTTCACTCCGGCGGAACTACCGGATAACCGATATTATATATTCGGTAAAGGCGGAGCACAAAAATTGGCAGAAGAGGAGAAACTGCCATTGTTGGCCCAAATTCCGCTGATTCAATCGGTGTCGGAAAGCGGGGATCAGGGATTTCCGACAGCTGCCATGGAATCTATGGCGACAGAATATTACCTAACCATGGCCCGCAATGTGGTCCGAGAAGTCGAACGTCTCGAGCCGCCGCATGAAGGTTAACAATTTTTGCAAAAAACTAAAAACCAAACTTTTACAATATCAACAAAGTGTTAAGAAACCATTAAGATATTGTGATTTAAATTTTGCAATATGGCAGGTAGAAGATTTGGTTTTTTCGTTCGGAATTGGGTATAGCAAAAAAGAGAAGAAAGCCAAAGAGAAAGTTTGAAAAATGACGGACAATGCTTTTTCAAAAATCATTCTTATTTGTTGAAAAGATACAGTGCGATTATATGTTGATAAAACAGCATACCGAATGTCGATGAAAAGGAGAAAAAAATAAGAATCAATAGTTTATAATGTTAATAAAGCAGAGTAAATCTATAAACAAACTGTGCAGAAAAGATAATTGAAAAAGTTATTGACATTATGAACGCCTATTATTATTCTTATTTTTTCAATTTAATTTGATAAAAAAAGAAAAATGAAAACAACGATTGATATTTCGAAGGGGTATGTGGATGAGCCGCTGCCAAAGGATAAGGATTTGCGTGTTGAGATCGAGCGATTGAAAAAGGAGAAGAATGCGGTCATCCTGTCCCATTATTATACACGCCCCGAAGTACAGGACCTGGCCGATTTTGTCGGTGACAGTCTTGCACTCTCCCAACAGGCTGCACGGACCGATGCATCGATCATTCTGTTTGCGGGGGTTCATTTTATGGCAGAAACCGCCAAGATTTTATCTCCGGATAAAAAGGTGCTGATGCCGGATCTGACGGCGGGCTGTTCTTTGGCCGATTCATGCCCGGCGGAAGATTTCGAACGATTCTTGCAGCGTTATCCTGACCATACGGTGGTGTCGTACGTCAATACGACGGTCGGGGTCAAGGCGTTGACCGATATAACATGTACATCGAGCAATGCGGTGAAGATCGTCGGTGCATTGCCTGCTGACGAGAAGATCGTGTTTGCTCCGGACCGAAACCTGGGCAATTATATCAAAGCGGTGACGGGGCGTGAGGATATGGTCGTATGGGATGGTGCATGTCATGTTCATGATCGGTTTTCGGTCGAGAAGATCGTCGAGTTAAAGAAGGCCCACCCCGGAGCGAAAGTGCTCGCCCATCCTGAATGCAAGAAAGCCGTTCTTATATTGGCCGATGTGGTTGGGAGTACGGCCGCCTTACTCGATTATTGCGGGAAGAGCGATGCACAGGAGTTTATCGTCGTGACGGAGGTCGGAATCATCCATCAGATGCAAAAGATGTATCCGGACAGGACATTTATACCGGCTCCTCCATCGGATTCGACATGTGGGTGTAACGATTGTGCCTATATGAAGCAGATCACATTGGAAAAAATCTATTTGACGCTGCTTTATGAGTTGCCTGAAATCAGGATCGAAGAAGATATTCGGGTACGGGCCGAGCGTTCGATCCGCAGAATGCTCGAGCTGTCCTGAGGACACTGTGTCGTATGAATTGGTTTCAGCATGTGTATGAAGTGAATTCTCTATTTTTGAGATTATTGTACTGAACAATATAAGTGTATCGTTACCATTGTATTACTGTCAATTTTTTCTATTTTTGTCTGTTTCCGAATGTTCCGGAAAATCGAACGTTATTAATTAATTTGTGATGAAAAGATTTTTGATCGTTTCGCTTGTTTTTTTGACATTGGGTTTTCGTGCATCGGCCGATGAGGGGATGTGGCTGTTGCCCTATCTGCAGAAGCTCAATATCAAGGATATGAAGGCCAAAGGGTTTAAACTGAAGGCTGAGGATATATATAATTTGAATCAGAACGCTCTGAAGGACGCGATTGTCATATTTGGAGGAGGTTGTACCGGCGAGGTGGTTTCGGATCGCGGACTGTTGTTGACGAACCACCATTGCGGTTTCGGATCGATTCAGAAGTTGAGCAGTGTTGAGCACGATTATCTGAAGAATGGTTTTTGGGCGATGACGGATCAAGAGGAGTTGCCGGCCGAGGGACTGACAGTGACTTTCATCCGTCGTATAGAGGATGTAACTGACCAAATCGTTCCTAATTTGAGTGATACACTGAAGGAGTGGGACCGAGACGACCGTGTACGCGAATTGGCAGACCAGATCATTGCCAAAACCGATAAAAAGGAGAGTGAAACCGTTCAGATAGAGGAGTTTTTCGGGGGGAATCAATATCTGATGATCACTACGGAGGTGTACCGCGATATTCGTTTGGTGGGTACTCCTCCAATGTCAATCGGCAAGTTCGGGGGTGAGACCGATAACTGGATGTGGCCGCGCCATACCGGTGATTTTTCGATATTTCGCATTTATACGGCTCCTGACGGAAGTCCAGCTGCATACTCAGAGAATAATGTACCTTATGCAGCTCCGGTACATCTTTCGATTTCATTGAAAGGATACAAGCCTGGTGATTTTTCGATGATTATCGGTTTTCCGGGTTCTACCGAGCGGTATATGTCGTCGTTCGAAATCGATGAGGTGTTGAGTATAGATAATCCGAACCGTATTTTTATCCGTGGCGAGCGTCAGGAGTTGATGAAAGAGGATATGCTAGCCAGCGATCGCGTGCGAATCCAATATGCTTCGAAATATGCCTCTTCTTCGAACTACTGGAAGAATTCCATCGGGATGAGCCGGGGGTTGAAGAAATTGAACGTAAAGGGCGAAAAAGAGCAAATAGAGCGGGATCTTACAGCATGGATCAATGCATCACCCGAGCGAATTGCCAAATATGGTAAGGCACTTGAGATGAAAAAGCGAGCTGTGGAGGGAAGAAAACCCTATACGCACGTTTATCAATATATCAATGAAGCATTGGTCGGCGGAGTTGAGTTGGTCAATTTTGCTTCATGGGGCGGACAGTTGCTGAATGAAGGACAAGATTCGATCGATATGGAACAGGTCGGGCGATTGAAGAGCAGTGCGGCAGCTTTTTATAAGGATTTCAATGCCCCTACGGATCGGAAAATCGCAAAACGTATGTTCCGTATTTTTGCAGAAAATGTGGATCCTGAGAAACAGCCGACAGTTTTTGCAACAATCCGTGAACAGTACGGGAATGATTTTGATCGTTATGTGGACGATCTTTTCGACCGGTCGATTTTTGCCGATTCGAACCGGTTGAATCAATTTTTGGCCAATCCTGATCCACAAGTATTGGTAAATGATCCGGCCTACCAGGCTTATCGTTCGATTGCAGAAAGGCGAGCCGAAATGCGTAAAAAGGTGGTTGAGTATAATGAAGATTTCTTCCAGGGTCACCGTCTGTTTATAGCAGCGCTTATGGAGATGAATCCCGATAAGAAGTACTACCCCGATGCTAACTTTACCATGCGGCTTACATACGGTCAGATTTTGCCGTATAAGCCGGCGGATGCTATCGAGTATGATTATTATACGACGCTGGGTGGTGTGATGGAAAAGGAGGATCCGGAGAACCCGACCGAGTTTACCGTGCCTGACAAGTTGAAAGAGCTATATCGCACCAAGAATTACGGTGAGTATGGAGTGAAAGGTATTATGCCGGTATGTTTTTTGACAAATAATGATATTACAGGAGGAAATTCGGGTAGTCCCGTCATGAATGCCAAGGGTGAATTGTTGGGATTGGCTTTTGATGGGAACTGGGAGGCGATGAGCGGAGATGTGGCATTCGAACCCGAGTTGCAGCGTACTATTGTGGTAGATATTCGTTATGTGTTGTTTATCATCGATAAGTTTGCAGGTGATACCCGATTGATCGATGAAATGACGATCGTCCGTTAAACAGCGACAGCAAGAAATTCTGAAGTACCGGCAGATCAAAGGATTGCCGGTACTTTTTTTTCATCGTTTTCACACGGCTTATCTCATGAAAAAGCGTTATATTTGAGGTCAAAATTGATTTGTCATGGAGAAGATTAACAATGATATAGCGTCGACATCGGAGCGACCTCTCAATTTTCTTGAGGAGATCATTGAGGAGAGTATTGCCAAGGGAGAGAAACGAGTACAGACCCGATTTCCACCAGAACCCAATGGTTATCTGCATATTGGCCACGCAAAAAGCATATGCCTCAATTTTGGTTTGGCGAAGCGTTATGGAGGAGCATGTAACCTGCGGTTTGACGATACGAATCCGGTGAAAGAGGATGTCGAGTATGTAGATTCGATTAAGGATGATATCCGGTGGTTGGGATTCGAATGGGCCGGAGAATATTATGCGTCAGACTATTTTGAACAGTTATACCAGTGGGCTGTCGAACTGATCAAAAAAGGCAAAGCTTATGTTGATGATCAGACCCAGGAGGAGATCCGTTTGGGACGTGGGACTGTGACGCAACCCGGCAAAGAGAGTCCATGGAGAAACCGTACAGTAGAAGAGAATCTCGATTTGTTTGCCCGTATGCGCGCCGGGGAATTTGCGGATGGTGAAAAGGTATTACGTGCTAAAATCGACATGGCTCATCCGAATATGCTGATGCGTGACCCTATCATGTATCGTATACTCCATGCAAGCCATCATCGTACAGGCGATAAGTGGTGTATATATCCAATGTATGATTATGCGCACGGCCAATGTGATTCGATTGAACGGGTTACTCATTCCATTTGTACGCTGGAATTCGATGTGCACCGTCCATTGTATGATTGGTTTATCCGGGAATTGGGAATTTTCCCGAGCCATCAGTATGAATTTGCGAGACTGAACCTTACTCATACGATGATGAGTAAGCGGAAGTTATTGCAACTTGTTCAGAATAAGGTTGTTAGTGGTTGGGATGATCCACGTATGCCGACGATAGTAGCTTTGCGTCGCAGGGGTTTCACACCAGAATCTGTACGGGCTTTTGCGGAGAAAGTGGGAGTTGCCAAACGAGATAATGTGATTGATCTCGGTTTACTGGAGTTCTGTGTGCGTGAAGATTTGAATAAGGTAGCCGAACGGAGAATGGCAGTGCTCGATCCGATACGGGTTGTCATCACGAATTATCCTGAGGGACAAGTTGAGGAAATAGAGTGTGTCAATAATCCTGAAGATGAGTCGGCAGGCAAGCGGAAAGTACCTTTCTCTCGAGAAATTTATATCGAGTGTGATGATTTTATGGAGGAACCACCGAAGAAATATTTTCGTTTGTCGCCGGGCAAAGAGGTACGTTTACGTTATGCCTACTTGATCCGGTGTGATGAGGTGATTAAAGATTCTGAAGGAAAAGTAATCGAGTTGCGGTGTACATATGATCCACAATCGGGACATGGAGGTTCCTCGGATGGACGCAAAGTAAAGGGAGTTATCCATTGGGTTTCTATCCCCCATGCTATCGAAACGGAGGTAAGGTTGTTTGATCGGCTTTTATTGAACGACAGTGCAGATGATGTAGAAGAAGGTAAAACATTTATGGATTATATAAATCCAGATTCATTGATCGTAAAGACAGCCTATGCCGAACCTTCGTTGGCAGAAGCAAGCGTAGGAGATAAATTTCAATTCGAACGGATTGGATATTTTTGTAAAGACAAGGATTCGACGCCTGAGAAATCAGTATTTAACCGGACGGTTACGTTGAAGGATAGTTGGGCGAAGATGAAATAGATTTTTAGTGGGCATAAAAAAAAAGGCTGCATTTTTTTGCAGCCTTTTTTATTAATATTTCAATGGTTGTTGTGGATTGTTCCACGTGGAACATTTTGGTTTTTTATCGGCCGAAATAGACGAGGAGAACGTTTATATCTGCAGGTGAAACACCTGGTATACGTGAAGCCTGTCCGATGGTTTGTGGGCGAATACGGGTTAATTTTTGCCGAGCTTCTGTTGAGAGAGAGTGGAGAGCATTGAAATCGAAATCAGGATGGATTCGTATGTTTTCCAGACGAAGAATTTTGTCTGCAATAAAGCGCTCCCGTTCGATGTATCCTTTGTATTTGATCTGTATTTCTGCTTCCTCGATAACCTCTTTTGAGATGTTTGATTCTTGAATAAAAGTTTCGAGAGGTGAAAAATGAACAGATAAATCCGAAATAGTGATTTCGTTTCTTAAAATCAGGTCAAATAATTTTCTTTTTTGTGTTAATGGAGCAGAATTTCTCTCTTTTAAATAGGTGTCAATTTCGGCTGGTCCGACTCCTTGTTCACGGACGAATGAAATAAGCGATTCTACGCACGATTTTTTTTGTGCGAAATCGGCGAATTTTTTGTCGTCTACCAGACCGATTTTATGGCCGATAGGTGTTAATCGTAAATCGGCATTGTCTTGTCTGAGCAGTATGCGGTACTCTGCCCTACTCGTAAACATACGATATGGTTCATCGACTCCTTTCGTAACCAGGTCATCAATCAATACACCGATATAGGCTTCGTCGCGCCGTAAGATCAGGGGTTCCGCACCCTGTAATTTGAGGTGGGCATTGATACCGGCCATCAGACCTTGTGCACCAGCTTCTTCATAACCAGTCGTACCGTTAATTTGCCCGGCAAAATAGAGGTTATGTATTAATTTGGTTTCGAGTGTATGAATTAATTGCGTGGGAGGAAAGAAATCGTATTCGATAGCGTATCCCGGACGGTAGAGTTGAGCATTTTCAAGTCCATGGATTTTGCGCAATGCGGCGAATTGTACTTCCCATGGCAGTGAGGAAGAGAATCCGTTCAGGTAGTATTCATGAGTATTTCGTCCTTCCGGTTCGAGGAATAGTTGATGGCTTTCTTTATCAGCGAAGGTGCGTAGTTTATCTTCGATACTTGGGCAGTATCTGGGGCCTATACCTCGAATGGTACCGTTAAATAGAGGAGAATCGGCAAACCCTGTGCGGAGCGTGTCATGTACTTCTGCCGAAGTGTATACTAAATAACAGGGGATTTGATTTTTAACTGGCTGAATATCAGTGTTAAATGAGAATTTTTCCGGATTTTCATCGCCAGGTTGGGACTCGAGAACATCGAAGTTGATTGTGCGACCGTCGATACGTGCGGGGGTACCAGTTTTCATACGACTGACCTCGAATCCAAGGGAAGCGAGCTGTTCACTCAAGCCGTATGAGGGGGCGTCGCCCGAACGTCCCCCAGCCGTTTGTGCGCGTCCTACATGCATTAATCCATTCAGGAACGTACCATTTGTGAGGATAACGGCTCGTGCCGTAAAACGAACCCCCAGGGCGGTTACAACCCCTGTTGCATACTCATTTTCGACCAGTAATCCGGTTACGGCATCTTGCCATAGTGACAAGTTGGGCGTGTTTTCCAATGTTTCACGCCAGAGTGCGGAGAAAAGTTGTTTGTCGCATTGTGCGCGGGGGCTCCACATGGCGGGCCCTTTCGAACGATTGAGCATTCGAAATTGTATAGTTGACCGGTCAGTCACCTGACCCATTTGTCCTCCGAGTGCGTCTATTTCTCTAACAATCTGACCTTTAGCGACCCCACCTACCGCCGGATTACACGACATTTGGGCGAATTTGGTCATATCCATCGTAATGAGCAATGTCTGCGAACCCAGTCGGGCTGCAGCCGAAGCAGCTTCGCAACCGGCATGTCCTCCGCCGACCACGATAATATCGTAATTTGTTTTCATTTTCGGTTTGATCCGCTCCCGTCCATCAAGAATAAGGGGCCGTAAAAGGCTTTTATTCGCGTTGGTCGAGATAAAAATTTTCCTTGGCACGCATTGTACGTGCCTCCTCGTCACTTTTGTCACCGTACCCGCTGAGGTGCAGAATACCATGGACGATTACCCGTAGTAGTTCGTCGTCAAACGAGACGCCATATTTTTTTGCATTAGAGGCTACCGTATCTATGCTGATCAACAGATCGCCGGAAAGGATTTTTCGGTCACTGTCACAGTAATCGAACGTAATGATATCGGTATAATAGTCGTGTTTCAGGTAGTCACGATTGATACCGAGCAGATATTCGTCGGAGCAGAAAACGATCGAAATCGCGCCCAGATCATGACCTTCCGACCTGGCAACCCGATGTAGCCAGTCGTTGGTTTTGCGACGATTGCGAAATTTAAAATCTGTATCTTCTGTGAGATATGCAATAGCCATTTTAGTAAAATTTATCGGGCGAACCAAGCTTGGGGGTTCAGGTTTTCCGTTTCGCGCCAAATTTCGAAATGGACATAGCATTCATCGGCATCTCCGCTGGTCGGAAGCGTACCGAGTTGTTGATTGAGACGGACCTTGTCCCCAGTTTTCACGCTGACTTTTTCGAGGTTCGAGTATACGGTAATGTAGTTTCCGTGGCGTATCATGACGTTGTTTCTCAGGCCCTGGAAGAAAAATATGCGTGTTACTTCGCCTTCGAATACGGCATGTACCGGAGCGCCTTGGCTGGCAGCGATATTTACGCCTTTATTATTGACAGTCAGACCTTTTTGTGTTGGATGAGCGTGTACACCGTAACTGTCGACAATCACTCCCCCACTGACGGGATAGGGTAACTTTCCTTTGTTTTGATCGAAACGCCCCGAGAGCTCTGTAATTTGTCGTTGTTCAGCCGCCGTACGCACCGTTTTGTTTGACTGACGGCTCTCTTCGGCAATGATGCGAGCAATCTGTTGTTGTGCTTTTTGAATCTCCTGCTGTTGTGCTTTAATTTTTCTCGATAGACTGCTTTCTCGCGTGCGGAGATCGGCATATACTTTTTTCTGTTTGCTTTCGTCCGCACTCAGGGCACTGACTTCCCGGTCCTTCGCTGTTTTGGTTTGGGTCAATTCGGCTTTTTGTGTATCGAGTTCTGCGATCTGACCATTCAATATTCTTGTTACCGAGTCGATTTCAGCGGCTTTGTTTTCCCGCATCGCGTTATAACGTTTCATATAGGCGATACGCTTGGTTGCATCGTTGAAATCTTTCGAAGCGAAGAGAAATACCAGAAAATTGTTGAGTTTATAGTTTTTGTAAGCATTCCGGATCATAGCGGCATAATCCGCTTTGAGACGTTCCAGATCTTGTTGCATAGAGCCGATCGAGGCTGTTTTTGTGTTGATATCGCGGTCGGTCAGTCGGATCTGTGCCTCAAGACCGGCGATAACTTTTTTACGGTTTTTGATACGATTTTGGATTAGTTTTAATTCACTTTGGGTCAATTTTTTGCTGCTTTGCGTCTGATCCAGTAACCGGCTGGTGATCCGAATCTCCTCTTCCGCTTGACGAATCTGTTCTCGCAGTGTTTCGATACTTTGGCCGTATGCAGCCAAGGCAAACCCCCAACAGATGACAAACAAAATCGGTATGCGGATTCGATGTATCATTTTTTCGTTTCGATTAATTGTAATCGCTGGGCAATCTGTTCGGCGTCATAACCGGCCTCTTTGGCCTTATTCCAGTAAATTCCGGCCAAGAAATTTTCACCTAAAGCGTATAAAATATCTCCGTAATGCACCAGAAGTTCGTCGCTCGGATCGCGTTCGAGGGATAGCGTTTGTTGCATGATTTTTTTTGCTTCCTCAAAGCGCCCCAGTTTATATAGCGCCCATGCGTATGTATCCATGTATGTCGGATTCCCCGGTTCAAGCTCCATGGTCCGTTCAGCCATTGCCAACGCCTTGTCCAGATCGCGATCGTTGACACTTAGGTTGTAGCTGTAATTGTTCAATACCATCGGATTGTCCGGATAAAAATGCAGGGCATCTTCGTAGTACCGGAAACTTTTGCGGAGTTCCCCTTGTTGATGGGCCAAGTCACCGAGCAAACCCAACGTGACGCCACGCAGAGAATCGGAAGTAGCCATTTGTAAAGCCGATTCGTAGGTAGCTTGAGCAGCTTTATAATCTTTAAGATAAGCCAGGGCCGATCCTTGTTGGAGGTGCAAGTCCACATCGTCGGGGAAATGCACAATCGCCATCGAAGCATATTTAACCACCGAGTCGCTTCGTTGCAGGTATGTTTCTATACCGATAATGTTTTCATATACAGCGATATGTTGTATTGAGTCAGTGGTATGGCTTTTGTAAAATTCGAGGGCACGGTCCAGTTCTCCGCCGGATAGCAGATGTTCCGCATATAGTTTGATCACCTCCCATTCGTAAGGGTATAGCTCATTGAGGGTTGTGATCAGGTCACCGATCTGCATATAGTTGCTTCCGTAGAAGTTACGGTTTTGGGTCAGGTCACCGATATAACGCAGTTTTGCGGACAGCATGATTTCATCGGAAGCCAGAAGTTGTTTGGCTGTGACGAAATAATTCAGATAGTCGTTATGTTGCTTGTAATAAGCGTTGAGCGCCATCAGCACCTTTGTGCTGTTTGGATTGAGGGTGCGAGCGCGGTCGAAAGCAGCATGGGCGAGAGAATCGTTCTTTTGCCTTGCATATAACTGAGCGAGGGTCAGATAATGGTTTTCGTCGAACGGAAAATTGACAATCAATTCGTTCATTTCGTCGATTGCGCGGTCGATAAGCTGCATGTCGGTCAGAAGCTGGCATTTGTATTCTGACAATTCGACGATTTTACCGAAACGGGTTTCGGCCGAATCGAGAACGGCAATAGCTGAGAAAGGCTGCTTGTTGTGTTCATACAAAGCGGCCAAATAGCGGTAGTTGTCCGGGTTGTTAGGTGCCAGTCGGATCAGACGTGTAAACTGGTCGAGCGCTTCCGCATACCGTTCGTTCATGATCATCAATTGAGCCAGTTGGGTCTGATACCATACGTTTGTCGAGTCGAAACGGTTAGCTTTACGACTGATTTCGAGTGCATACTCCGGATCACTCAACAAAGCGATGTTTGCCAGTTCGAAATACCCCGGTGCGTAGGTCGAATCGCGTGAAACGGTCAGTTCGAAGAAACGCCGTGCCGCAGCCGTATCACCGTACAGTTTGGCTGCTTTGATACCTTCGGTATAATAAAAAGTGTTGATCGACGAGTCGCTGTAACCCAAATTGCTCGGATCCACTATCTGGGGTTGCGTTTGTTCCGGAACCGTACTTTGTTGGCGTTTCAATGTACCGCACGACAGCATTGACAGAACGATGCTGTAAACGATCAAATTATGTAAGTTACGAAACAGGCGCATAGGCAAAGCTATGATTTATCCGATTGCGGAGTCGAATTGGTGGAGGAATCTCACGTCGTTTTCGAAGTAAAGACGCAGGTCACGGACACCGAATTTCAGCATGGCGATTCGTTCGATACCCATTCCGAACGCGAATCCGCTGTATTTTCGGCTATCGATTCCAGAGGCTTCGAGGACGGCGGGGTCAACCATACCGCATCCCATGATTTCGAGCCATCCGGTATGTTTACAAACATTGCATCCTTTTCCACCGCAGAGGTTACATGAGACGTCTACTTCGGCCGAAGGTTCCGTGAATGGGAAGTAAGAAGGTCTCAGGCGGATTGTCGAGCTCTCTCCGAACATCTCTTTTGCGAAATATAGGATCGATTGTTTAAGGTCGGCGAAAGAAACATTTTCGTCAATATAAAGACCCTCTACCTGATGGAATATGCAGTGAGCACGGGCCGAGATCGCTTCGTTCCGGAATACGCGTCCCGGACAGATCACACGGATCGGAGGTTTTTGCCGTTCCATAGTCCGTACCTGGATCGAACTGGTATGTGTACGAAGCAGGATGTCAGGATTTTTCTCGATGAAAAAGGTATCCTGCATGTCGCGAGCAGGGTGTTCCGGGGGGAAATTGAGCGCCGAGAAGACATGCCAGTCGTCTTCGATTTCAGGGCCATCAGCCACGGTATACCCCATGCGGCTGAATATGCTTACGATCTCATTGCGAACGATCGAAATCGGGTGTCTGCTTCCAAGTTCATCAGCGGTTCCCGGGCGCGTCATGTCCAAAGTCGAATCCGATGCAGCGTTTTCTTTTTCTTCGAATTGCGTGCGGAGTTCGTTGATACGCTCGTTCGTGAGATTTTTCAGTTCGTTGATTCGTTGGCCCAATTCACGTTTGAATTCAGGTGCGACGCGTTTGAATTCTTCGAAGATAGCGTTCAATTCACCTTTTTTACCAAGCATTCTGATGCGGAATTCTTCGATTTCTTTGGCAGCAGTTGGATGGAATTCCCGGACACGTCCGATCAGGTCGTTAATTTTGTCAATCATGAGTAGATATCTATAAAGCGCTAAATTTTGAAACGTTCGTTGCCGCTGTCTATTGTCCGGACAGACAGGCAAACCGATTGTCCCGATGCATTTTCATGCAGTATGATGGCGGGACATAATCTCCACAAAGGTAGTATTTATTATGATTTTTCGTATCGTTTCAATGCATGTAGCGCCGTTTTTGAATGAATGGAGTTCAGGAATTGATTTCGGCAGGCCTTTTTGGATATCTCCCCTGAATGGCGTACATTTGAAAACCCGGTCAGAATGTGCTGATTCAGTACGGAAGTACGCCGGTGAAGAATAGTTGTAATATGCAGAAAATAAAGATGTTGATAGCCCTAGTGGCAATCTGTGTGTTGCCTGTTGCAGAGTTGTCAGCCCAAAGTGTGGGGTTGGTCATGAGCGGCGGCGGCGCCAAAGGGCTTTACCATATCGGAGTGATCAAGGCGTTGGAAGAAAATAACATTCCGATCGACTATGTGTCGGGGACCTCGATGGGTTCGATAATCGGGGGTCTGTACGCTATCGGATACTCGCCCAAAGAGATGGAGGAGATTTTCAAGTCTGGTCAGGTGATGCTTTGGCTGAGCGGCAAGATCGAGGACAGATACATCTATTTTTACAAGCGGATGCATCAGAATGCGGCGATGTTCACCCTTCGGTTCGATACGGCCGGACGAAAGATGAAGCCCTATGTACCGCCCAATCTGTTGTCGTCTACACAACTAGACATGGCTTTTGTTGATTTCTTTGCTCCGGCCACAGAACTTTGCGACGGTGACTTCAATCGTCTTTTCGTTCCGTTCCGATGTGTGGCTACAGATGCCAAAAATCGACGGGAAATAGTCTATAATAGAGGCGATTTGGGACGCGCCATTCGTGCATCGATGTCGTTACCGCTGGTGTTCAGGCCATTGATCAATGACACGACCGTATTGTACGATGGAGGAATCTATAATAATTTTCCCTGGGAGGTACTTGAGGAAGATTTTCATCCGGACATATTGATCGGCAGTAAATGTGTTGAAGGTAATGCGACGGCCGGAACCGGGAATCTGATGGATGAGATCTCGGCGCTCACGATGATGCATACCGATTATGATTTGCCGACCGAAAACGGGATCATGATCGATCGTGTTTTCGACGATGTTTCGATGTTGGATTTTGGGAAGGCATCGTATATCATCGAGCAAGGGTACCAGGATGCGATGCAAGCGATGCCGGAGATACTCGAGCGAATCGGGCGTAGGGTTGATCCTGAGGAATTGGCGCTCAAGCGGTTAACATATCGCAGTATGATGCCGAATTTGGTGTTTGATCGTTACGAGGTTACGGGGCTGAACGAACGGCAACGGCAGTATGTCCGGAAAATGATGCGCTTGGATGGAAAGAAATCGATTTTCGATTTTGATGATTTCCGTTCTGAATATTTCCGGCTGATGTCAGACGAGCAGTTCGAGGGCAGTTATCCTACGATAACTTACAATGATACGACAGAGTTTTTCGAGATATCGATGCGGATGCACACCAAACCCAGTTTCAAAATCATGTTTGGGGGTAATCTTTCGTCAACGGCTCTGAATCAGGCGTATGTGGGACTCGAATATCGGACGATTGGTCGGACAGCCCGCTGTTACAATTTCGACGGATATTTTAGTGCGTTTTATTCGTCTGTAGGGTTGACGGGTCGGACCGATCTGTTTTTGAAATTGCCGTTTTACTATGAGTATGGTTTTCAATTTAATTATTACAATTATTTTCGGAGTGATTACGGTAAGTTGTCGCGGAGCGATCTGACTTTTGCAAAATACGTTGATAATTATTTTCATTTTTCGATTGGGACACCTGTTGGTCGGAGTTCAGTACTCAATTTAAGGCTCAATGCGGGGCGGGATGATTACAAATATTACCAGCATCCGGGGTATGTGACCGATGTTGATACCCTTGACAGGACGACGTTTACCTACCTGTCTACGAAACTCGAACTGGAACGCAGTACGCTCAATTATAAGATGTACCCAACGCGAGGGATTGCGCAGTCGATATCTATAATCGGGGTTGCCGGACGGGAAGAGTTCCGTGTCGGCAATCTGGTCAATGGTGCAACTGTCTTGCCGAGGAAGAATCGGTATTGGTATGGGCTTCGTTTTCGCCGGGAACACTATTTTCCAGTCCGTCCGGTCAAATGGTTCTCATGGGGTTATATGATCGAGGGACTTTATACGTCCCATCCGTCGTTTTACAACGACTATGCGACCAATATGTCTTCTCCGGCCTTTACACCTACGCCGCATAGCAATATCGTGTATATGAAAGAATTTCGCAGCAAGTCGTTCATAGGGTTTGGATTGATGCCCACATTCGAATTCGATTCGAAATTTTATCTGAAAAGCAGCGTGTACGCCTATTTGCCGGAGAATTACAAGGGGATGAGTGCCGGGGTAAAACAGCGGATCCGATATATTTTCAATGCGTCGCTTGTTTATCAGACCTTTATCGGGCCGATCAGTCTGACCTTGTCGAAATACGATACGAGTCGCGATAACTGGTTCTTTACGTTCAATTTTGGTTACGCGCTTTTCAATAAGAAGGGGTTGTTCTATTAGAGTATATTTTTAACCTGCTATAAACTGAATTGGCCATGAAGAAGCATGTTTTATTTCTTGCGACGGCATTCGTGTTTCTGTTTGTCGGTATACTGATGGTTTCTCAGGTTGACGGTCGGGGGCGTAAAAAGGCTTATCGCGAAGGATTTCTCTACCGGAAAGGATCCCAACTGATGTTGAATGGTAAACCCTATCAGTGTGCATCTTTCAATTCGTTTGCCTTTTCCGGGTGCGGCAACGATTACGAGTTGTTTTCAGATGCTCAGATCGATTCGTTGTTTTCGATTTTGCCCGCCAACATGCTGGTGCGTACATGGGCATTTCCGGGCAGTTTCGAGCGGTCCGGGCGTTTAATTGAGATGGCAGAAAAACATGATATTAAATTGATTCTTGTACTTGGAGATGGGCGGAGTTCGTGCGGACATTTCGACGGTTCTCCGCGCGGGGACAATAGCGGGAAGTTTCCGGAGTGGTATAAGGAGGGTTTCCGGCACGAATATTTGCCACATGTTGTCAAAATGACGACGGAGTATAAAGATTCACCTGCGGTGGGTATGTGGGAGATCATCAATGAGCCGGGCGAAGCGGATTGGCAGACGATCAAGGCATTTTTGGATGAGGTGTCGGCTGTCATCAAACGCCATGATCCGAACCATCTGGTCGAAAGCGGGACTTTTGCTTCCTGGGCCTATGGGGGGCCGGAAAATTATAAGGCGATGCATACGAGCCCGAATATCGACGTGGGCAATCTGCATGAATACGATTACGATTATGAGTCTTCGAATCAGATTGAATCACCGCATTTTGTCCCTTGCTTGCAGGCGATGCAGGAACTCGACAAACCGCTCATTGTCGGTGAGACGGGTATTGAGAGCGGAGATGGTTGCCGTACCGATCGGGCGACGCGTGTCGAGGCGATGAAACAGAAATTCGATGTCTATCTGGGGAAAGGGGCCGGAGTTGTATTGGTGTGGAATTTGGCTCGCACCTATCCTCATTGCGGATACACTTTTCCGTTGGACGATCCGTTGTTTGAGATGATCTGTACCTATCCGGTCAATCAGACCAACGAGTAACATCTGTCAGATTTTTTCGTAAGACATTCCCGAGCGGATTTCAAACGCTGTTCGAGATAGTTTAATGATCGACGGTTACGGGGTGTCTTGGAAGTGTGATGCTATCTGTTTGTCGTTGCACGGTATCTGCGCATAATTGCTTCAGCAAACAACCTTCCTTGCAATTCATACCCTTCTACGGTGAGGTGGGTACGGTCCGCCCTGACATAACCGGCTTCGCGCCAATGCGCGTTTGCACCGCTGCCACCGCTAATGGCGTATAGGTCCCAAATCGCAACATGTTTTTCTTTGGCTACGCGCAACAGGATGTCACGGACGCGTGCGATACCGGGGCATATGGTCCAATAGGTTCGACCTTTCGATCTTTTGCGTTGCCCGATCTCCATTGGTGTGGTCAGGAGCAGCGGGGTTTCAGGATTTGCATTACGGAGTGCACTGATCAGCGAATCGACCTGGTTGTAA
>CASDSC010000065.1 GCA_949283215.1 uncultured Alistipes sp.
CAACCGGTTTCGCCAAATAACCTGCAAGTTGTTCGAATGTCACTCCGGCTGCAATCGATACAATCAACTGGTGTGAATAATCGAGAGACTCACGGATTTGCCCCATGACCTCTTCGACTAGCCACGGCTTCACCGCCACGAACACTATATCCGCGCCGACAACGGCTGCCGCATTATCCTTGGTCAGCCGGATCGACGAATCAAACGCCTGAAAACCCGCATGTACCGCATCCGACAAATCGGACACCGTTACATCACCTGCTGCTACAACGCCGGCTTTGACCACTCCCCGAGCAATCGAGCCGCCCATATTACCTCCGCCTATAATCGTAATTTTCATCTTATCATCCATTTTAGTTACCCGGACAAAGGTAACAAAAATATTGTAGTCCGTATCGTCACCCCTGCCTCCCTTTTATGACAGTCAGACAATAACACCTACTCAAACGAAGCGTTGGGCCTCGTAATTTCATCAATTTTTTTTCCTCTTTTCGCGACCAACTTTTCCTACCTTTAAATCACAAAAAATCAAAACACCATCATGGCAGAACATATTGGACAAAAAATCAGAGAGTTAAGAGAAGCATCTCAAATGTCCGCCGCTTCGATAGCAGAAGCAGCCCAAGTCCCTTTATCACAACTCGAACTCATTGAAAACGGCAACTTGATGCCGTCTATATCGACTCTCATCAAAATTGCCCGTGCATTAGGAGTCCGCCTCGGAACAATTCTCGACGGAGAAGAACATGCCGGCCCGGTTATCTCAACAGGGAATCCCACTCCAACCATCAGTACCGCCAACGACAATACGGCAGCAAGAACACATCTCGATTTCTACGCCTTGGCTAAAGACAAAACTGACCGTAATATGGAACCATACATGGTCAACGTCACCTATCGGCATGACGACGACCATCGCTCCAGCCATGAAGGGGAAGAATTCCTTTATGTGCTCGAAGGGACCGCTGAATTACGGTACGGAAATGAAAAATATACGCTCCACACCGGAGACAGTATCTATTACGATTCCATCGTACCTCATTGTCTGACCACTATGGCTGACGGCGAAACCGCCCGAGTTTTAGCAGTCACTTACACTCCTTGTTAGATAACAACCAACGTGACGATCCACAATACGAAACACCGTAACGCACCGGTTAACAATGGGTGGATATCGTAAAATACGCATGTTTTTTTGCAGTCTGCCCAGTGTCATTATACTGGTTTGAAATCTTATGACCAACCTATGTATCCATTGTGGACTTCAAAACCTTATAACTACAACTTACGATTCAGACAGATTCTAAGATCATCATGGAATTGCTTAACTATACTTTCGGACAACTGCTCGAAAAACATGCAACCGAACGCCCCGACCACGATTTCTTGGTCTATTCGGACCGGGGACTCCGACTGACTTATGCTGAATTCAACGACCGTGTAGACAAACTGGCCAAAGCGTTTCTCTCGATCGGTGTCACTAAAGGGAGCAAAGTCGGTGTCTGGGGTAAAAACGTCCCGGACTGGTTGACTATTATGTTTGCCTCCGCCAAAATCGGCGCCGTGCTCGTGACAGTCAACACCAACTACAAAACCGCTGAACTCGAATACATCATGAAAAACGCAGACATTCACACCATGTGTCTGGTGAATGGATACCGAGACAGCGACTATGTGCAGATGATGTATGACAGTGTCCCTGAATTGAAAACAGGTCAACGAGGGCATCTCCACTCGGAAAAATTCCCAGAACTCCGAAATGTGGTCTACATCGGGCAAGAGAAACAACGAGGAATGTACAGTATTGCAGAACTCATCACCGCTGGATCATACCTCGACGACCTTGAACTACGAAATGCCGAAGCCAAAGTATCGCCACACGATGAGGTCAACATGCAATACACCTCCGGTACAACAGGATTCCCCAAAGGAGTCATGCTCTCACACCATAATATTCTCAACAACGGAAATGCGACCGGCGAGTTTATGAACTTCACCCCTGAAGACAAACTGCTCACCTGCGTACCGCTGTTTCACTGTTTCGGATGTGTATTAGCTCTCTGCGCAGTAATCACGCATGGCTCCACAATGGTTATGGTCGAAGATTTCGACCCACTGAAGGTGCTTGCATCAGTCCATAAGGAACGATGCACCATCCTATATGGCGTACCAACCATGTTCATCGCCGAACTCAACCACCCGATGTTCGACATGTTCGATCTCACTTCATTACGTACAGGAATCATGGCTGGTGCCGTATGTCCGATCGACACGATGAATCAAGTCATGGACCGTATGCACTGTAAAGTAATCAGCGTATACGGCCTTACGGAAAGTTCGCCTGGCATGACCGCAACACGTATCACAGACTCCACCGAAGTGCGCGCCACAACAGTCGGACACGAATTCCCGTTCGTCGAGGTCAAAGTAATCGACCCTGAAACCGGGGAAGAGTGTCCAGTTGGAGTACAAGGTGAAATGTGCTGCCGTGGATACAATATAATGAAAGGGTATTACAAAAACCCAAAAGCAACAGCCGAGGTAATCGACAAAAACGGCTTCTTGCACTCGGGCGACCTTGGAGTCAAAGATGAAGATGGGAACTACCGCATTACGGGACGTATCAAGGAAATGATTATCCGGGGAGGAGAAAACATTTATCCTCGAGAAATCGAAAACTTCCTATTTAAAATGCCGCAAATTCAAGGCGTTGAAGTCGTAGGGATCCCCAGTCCTAAATATGGCGAGGAGGTCGGCGCTTTCATTAAACTCAAAGCCGGCGAATCACTGACAGAAGAAGATGTGAAACTATATTGCCGCGGACAAATCGCCCGGTACAAGATTCCGAAATACATTTTCTTCATTGAAGAGTTCCCGATGACTGCAAGTGGCAAGATTCAGAAATATCGACTACGGGACCTCGGAGTCGAATTACTCGAAAAACGAGGTGTAACAATCGTCTGATGCCCGGGCACAATAAAACTGTAACTAAAAAGTTTCAATACATTGCCCATTGAAAAGAAGGAGGTCTATACAGGCCTCCTTCTTTCTTATCATATCTTCACTTCCATGGACACATATCAAAAATACCCCAACTGTCCTCAGACCCTTCCAACATCTAACGACACTAACAAATTGATCACAAAAGCTATCTTAACGATCCAGATCAAACGCGAACCATAATACCCAGAAACGACGTTTTAATACAGACGGCCGCATTAAAATCTACAGCCAAAACATTCGCAACTTCGGTTCTGACATGTCGGCTCACGAATCATGAATCACCCCCAGAACAGGCACAAACACTTCGATCTTAAATTGTCCGAGACTCAGCACGCGGGTCTGGGTCGCGTAACCACGCCAAAATCGTTGCAAACACTTTGGTACGGATTTCTACTTGCGAAAGGATTAAATCATGCAAACCTCCTGTAACCGAAATATCACTCACATCGTCTCCCAAACGCTGGCCATAACGACGAATATCCTGCACATTGAGGACCCCATCGCTACGTGTATATGATTCATCCCACTGCTGAACTGTAGTCGACTGGGTCGAATGCATGACTAAAATCGGGACTCCGATATGCAAACCTCGTTTCACTCGTCGATGACCACAGCGTATCGCCCGAAGCCATGCAAAATAGAGCGGGACCCCGTCGAGTGGCTTGAGCCGCAAATCGAAACTCCACTCTCCTCGCATCGAGTCATGAACACTGGCCGTATAATGGGGGGACAATTCATTTCGTTTATGGGCATACGGGAACAAACGACTCAATACACTTACAACAGGAATGGCCACACATCGTTTGAACCACCCGGCATTAAATTCAAGAAACGGGCTATTGAGCACCAATCGCGAAATAGATTCTCGATATGCCCCATCATTCATATAGAGGGACGTCAGTAATCCGCCCGTTGAATGCCCCATCAAGACAATCCGACAAGAACCCCGCGATACAATCCGCTCAATTGAACGATCGATTTCGGGATAATATTCGTGCAGATCACGACAATAGTAGGGTGTCTGATGCGGAAGAAGAGATCGCCCGTATTTCCGCAGGTCAAGTGCATAGAAATCATAACCAGCCGCATTGAACATCTCGGCCATGTGCGTCTGGAAAAAATAGTCGATATATCCATGAACATACAAAACCGCCCCGACTGGAGATGTCGACTCAGTGGAATCTGAAGGACGTGCTGCCATATCATTGGCGGGCGTCTGTACACCCTTCCCATCATAGTGTGCGGACGTAGCAGTCGCTTCTGAGAATAAAAGTGTCGCGATCACGCGCCCCTCATAATCCTCCGGCAATTCGAATATCTCTTCTTGCATGACCCGGCCATCGGATAACAATATCCGAGAATCGATCCGTTCCGGTCTTGCCCGGTGTTCTTGTCGCTTTAGCATACCCCCATTTTTGACAATCCGTACTACATTTATCCACGGCAAATTCTGAACCAATCTACAGCCCCAATCGGCGTACCATCGTCCGGCGTGCGCTATCCACATCGGTTATCTGCATCCCAAAATCTGTCTTCTTCAATTTCGCTTTCGTAATTTTGAAATGAATATCATCCGGGGTACCCGTAATGTCGACCCCTGCTTTGAACGGAATCTGTGATTTGATGATCGATATATTATAGTTCATATTCATATCGAAATCCTGCGTACCCCCAATAATCACACGATAGCGATCGACATTCGCCTCGAACGGCAATACATCGACCGTGCCCTTATTGACCATCGCATTTAACGTCAAAGAATCAATCCGGGCCCTGGTTTTATCCTTGAACATCAACATATCGGCAATCTCATATAAC
The DNA here is from genome assembly GCA_949283215.1 of uncultured Alistipes sp. Classification (GTDB taxonomy): domain Bacteria; phylum Bacteroidota; class Bacteroidia; order Bacteroidales; family Rikenellaceae; genus RGIG1874. The sequence goes on from CASDSC010000065.1 coordinate 4,822, forward strand.
TCGGGACTCTCCTTCACCTCAAGATCGGTACCTGTCAGACTCAACACACCATTCAGCGTCTCCAGATCGAAAGTCAACTGGCCATCCATCGTTCCTTCGGCCACTATGATCGCATCAACGTTCCCCGAGCATGACCGCAACAACGGTAACAGATCGCCCAACGCAGGGATCAAATCTCCCAACTGGCCGATCGGAATGTCTCCCACATTCAGATTGAGAGCCATTTGTGCACGAGTAGGATCGTCCGTCCGATAGAATGCCGTTGTAGTCATACGCGCGCCAAGCGCCTCAAGATCCAAACTATCCATACGAGCAGTACCATCACGCAGTTGGATATGACCTCGTAACCGGTCTACGATCATCCGGCCGAGTTTCGCTTTATCAATTTGCACCCGTAGACCCAAATCGAGTTGGGGTGGAATCATAAATACCGTAAGAGGAACTCCACTGTCGACAGGAATCTCTGTGATGGCCAACGTCGAATCATCAACAGAGGGTTCATTAAGTTCCGCAAATGCTGCTGCAATCAACGTATCCGTCATCAGTATCGTCCCGCTCGACGCTACCAGTTGTTTAAGTAAAGTACTGTCGGAAGACACGGCCTTCTGCAAGGAACTTTTTACAGTATCTCGCGCAGCAGGCGAAACTGACGGCTCCGATTGTACAGTAACAGCCAAACGGGCAGAATCGTTGGCACTGCTGGCATTCAATGCTTCGAGAATCTGATCGAGATCGACCTCCTCGGCACGAACATCCAGATTGCCACGGAACACTTTCGCATGACCCAACATAACGGAAAATAGAGAATCGAGGGATCCCGAGGCCGTGAGTTTGGAACGGCCTATACGCAAACGGGTATTGTCGAGGGTAACCCGGCCGTTTTCAAGCCGTAATCGGGACGATGGCATCGATATGCGAACCGGGAAAAGCGCCGAGAAAATCCGAAGACCACCCAAATCGAGACTCCCGCGCATTGTGCCCCGTTGACCTCGCACATGCGATGGCAACATGGTGAGATCGATCGTTGCTTTGTGCAAACTGGCTCGCGTACGCGTTTGAAGAGCCCCGAAAAAGAGTGAATCCGTTTCAAGAACCGTGCGGATCATTGCCTCCCGGGATGTGTCTTCTCGCGGTCCGATCGCAACACGCAACGACGATCGGGCCAACCGTATCGCCATTGTATCAATTATACTCATGCGAATATCTCCCAAAACCAATTCTCCTTCCGTCTGCGTGACTCGTGTCGTATCCATTGCCACCAGACTTCGTACATCCACGGTTATATCCCGCAATGAGACCTCTTTGCCATGTTTGTCGCGAAATCCCAAACCACTGAAATTGACCGCTGCACTGAGACGTCCCGTCGTCGCCTCTTGGGCATTGCGTCGGGGCCGGCGATTTCCAAACTTGAAGCGTCCCTGATTCATCTCTACATATAAGTAGCTACTGTCATCAGGATTCAATTGCCGGCCGTCGATCACCACACGCAAACTATCGAAACGGCTCTCTCCGTCAAGCCAGATCTTGCCGTAATCACGTCTTCGGATGTCATCGAGAGCAAACGATCCTTTCACATCAGTTACATTCCGGCCTCGGACCGAAACTCCTGGACGGAAAGGAAATATCCGATTCAGTCCTTCAAGATCGACTTCCGAGCCCAATTTAAACCGAACCCGCGGCGCATCAAGCAAACGATCAGCACGACCCGTCAGATCGATCACCGTAGAGCCTCCCTCGAAATGAAACTGTTCAACCTCGGCATACGAATCTCGCCGCTTCATCAGATCGACAAAAAAAGCCACATCAGTTGTCAAACAATCAATACCCCACGGCATACCCCCATACCGAGCCGATGCATTTTTTACATGCAGTCGTCCGGTCAGTTCAGGGAATTGACCTGGGCCGTAAACACCATCTATCCTCCCCTCGAAAGCTGCCGTGCCTTCGGCTGTGATCTTGCGATCAGGATCGACCAAAGACTCGGGTAACATGGCTAACAAATCGGCCAACGAACCGGAATGCAACCCAAGTCTCATGTGGACATCAGCCGTACCTTGTGTCGTATCTGCAACAACATAGCCTTGCATACCCAGACGCAAACCATTCAGATCAAGACGTGCTCCGGCCAGACGGACCAGCGACGAATCGCGGTCATACCCGACACGTCCCCGCAAATCAAAGGCTAAACGCCGAAAAACCACCTCGTCTTGCTGCCAAAGCAACAATCGCCCCACACCCAAGCGTAAATCAATTCCTCCTCGCCGCTCAGCCAGTTGTCCACGCAAACGTAAATCAATATCATTCAACCGGGTATACAAACGAGTCTGTCGATCATCGAACGTAATATTACCGTCTCGTATCCGTATACCTCGAACCGCTATCTCCGGTTGATAAACAGAACTGGTCGTATCAACCGATTCAGACGCGACAGAGACCGTATCGCGAAGAGCAAGCAATTCCATATTAGACCGTCCCGCCGTATCAATATAAAGGTAGATTTGTGGAGAAACCAACTCGACACGCCGTACACTGATCTTATCCTGTAATAACCCAAACGGATTGAACACTACACGAGCCTCGCGGAACGATACGAGCGGACGCGGACAACCGCTACTGTCAACCGGGGTGAAATAAGCAGAACTGTCTTTCTGTCGTTCACTGACCACACCATCCGTCAATCGCAATCCAAAATTAGGAAACGAAGAGAAAAAGGTCACATCGACCTCTTTCACATCGACTTGTCCCGCAAATGTTTGATCGGCCAGCCGCTGGACAATCGGCGTAATACGTGCCGGCGTAAGCACAAAAGTCACGGCAATGGCAATGGCAACCAACACCAATCCAATCACACTCCCTAGGGTAATAAGTCCGATTTTAAGAATTAATTTAAATTTTGCCATAGCATCTCTATTTAATCTCGCAGAAAGTCCTTCTCCCCGATCTGTCTCCAGAAGAATCACCTAACAGCAAAACATACTCATGCAAATTCAGCACCGTTGTGCACAGCAAAATAACGACGGCCCAAACTGACCAGCTATACTGGCTCAAAAAGCTAATCATGTCGCTACGAAGATAGAAAATTTAATCGGGTTACGGAATCAAAATTTCACTACACAAGGAGTAATTACAATGAATCCCGGAGATATTTTCCATATCGAAGACATAACTATTTACATATATATTGGCATCAATACAACCACACACACCAACGCTTGCTCCACATTCTGGCATATAAAATGCAACGAAAAAATTTGGCAATCCCGACCAAACGGAGTACCTTGTACGAGTTATCATGTATCCCCAAAGTTGGAAATCTCTGCCGGTGCCTTGTCGCAACTTGAACAGTCAGACGTTTCCATGGTGTACGTTCCGAGAAAAGAATCGTATGATAACGCTTTACACAAGAAAAATGTCATGCTCCTGGATTACTCCCGATAATACGAGCACAACAAAATTTGGCACAATGTATCAACAGAACTTCATATACCGTGTGTACCGATTTTACGTCGATGGCTTTCGAAGCATGACGCTCGGACGAACACTGTGGGGACTGATCCTAATCAAACTTTTTATTATGTTTGCCATACTTAAACTCTTCTTTTTCCCCGATCTGCTCGGTCGTTTCGCATCCGAAGAAGAGAAAGCCGACCATGTAATCGAACAGTTGACCGATATAAGACCCTGACTCTCCAGCAAATCAGTAATTCCCCCGTAACCGCAAACTTCAGCCATAACCGGGTATAATCGGAAACAGATCACGCAAAAAATTCATACCTAACGATACCTCACCTCAATCTAACTACTATGGAAGTTAACGACCTTCTCTCCGTTGTCGACTGGTCGCGCGCCCAATTCGCAATGACTGCCATCTACCACTGGTTGTTCGTCCCGCTCACGCTCGGTCTCGGGTTCATCATCGCCTTTATGGAGACCATCTACTACAAAACAGGCGACGAATTCTGGAAACGTACCACCAAATTCTGGATGCGCCTGTTCGGTATCAATTTCGCCATCGGCGTGGCAACCGGAATAATCCTCGAATTCGAATTCGGAACCAACTGGTCAAACTACTCACATTTCGTCGGAGACATCTTCGGCGCTCCCCTGGCCATCGAAGGCATCATGGCTTTCTTCATGGAAAGCACCTTCATCGCCATCATGTTTTTCGGATGGAACAAAGTTTCGAAAGGATTCCATCTCGCCGCAACATGGCTCACTGCCATCGGCGCCAATCTGTCGGCACTCTGGATTCTCGTGGCCAACGCCTGGATGCAATACCCCACAGGTACCGCATTCAACGTCGAAACCGCCCGTAACGAAATGACCTCGTTCTGGGATGTGCTCTTTTCGCCCGTCGCCATCAACAAATTCCTTCACACGACTACTTCTGGCTATGTACTCGCCGCTGTGTTCGTCGTGGGAGTCAGCGCATGGTTCCTGATCCGGAAACGAGACCAGAAAATGGCTCGGTACAGTATGGTAATCGCTTCGACTTTCGGGCTGGTGAGCGCGCTATTCCTCGCCTTCACGGGCGACAGCTCGGGGGTCGATATCGCCAAAACACAACCCATGAAACTCGCCGCCATGGAGGCGCATTACGACGGTGAACATGCGGCCCCGCTCGTTGCATTCGGCATACTAAAACCCGACGAAGATCGGTCGTGCAACGACGATGCCTTTCACTGGAAAATTCAAATTCCCAAAATGTTATCCGTACTGAGTTTCCATGATCCCGAGGCATTTGTTCCGGGAATCAACGACCTGCTGTACGGAAATCCTCAACAAGGCATACTCTCCACGCAGGAAAAAATCGACCGCGGCCGGATCGCCATTCAGGAACTGGCCGTATACCGTGACGCCAAACAACGTGGCGATACGGCCGCCATGCAACGCGTAATGGCAAAATTCGACGCACAAACCGCTGAAGGCCGTGCTTTCCTCGACTCATACTACCGCTATTTCGGTTACGGATACCTGAGTTCGCCGCAAGAGACCGTCCCCGACGTGCCGCTCGTATTCTACAGCTTCCGGGTAATGGTCGGTGCCGGAGTATATTTCATCGCTCTTTTCGCCGTGCTTCTCGTACTACTCTACCGTCGCACTCTCGACCAATACCGGTGGTTGCTTTGGATCACGTTATGGTCGATTCCGGTGGCTTATATCGCCTCTCAGGCCGGATGGATCGTCGCTGAAGTGGGCCGGCAACCCTGGGTCGTGCAGGATCTGCTGCCTACCGTAGCGGCCGTTTCGCGTATCGATTCAGGTTCGGTCATCGTTACCTTCTGCATTTTCGTCGCTCTCTTCACCACACTGCTGATCGCCGAAATCGCTATCATGGTACGCCAAATCAAAATAGGTCCCGAAAAAAATTAACCTCATGGATACTTTCGTTTTACTCCAACACTACTGGTGGCTGATCATTTCGCTCCTCGGCGCGCTGCTCGTTTTCTTGCTATTCGTCCAGGGAGGGCAAGGGCTCCTCTACACAATCGGTCAAACCGACGAAGAACGCACCATGATCGTCAATGCCCTCGGCCGGAAATGGGAATTTACGTTCACCACACTCGTTACATTCGGCGGTGCATTTTTCGCCTCTTTCCCTCTATTTTACAGCACCAGTTTCGGCGGTGCCTTCTACGTATGGATGGCAATCCTGCTGGTATTCGTCATCCAGGCCGTGGCCTATGAATTCCGCAGGAAGCCCAGTAACTTCCTCGGCGAGAAAACTTACAACGCATTCCTCATCATCAACGGCGTGGCCGGTGCCCTTCTGCTCGGTGTAGCCGTCGGCACGTTCTTTACCGGGGCCAATTTCACCGTGGACCGCATGAACATGGCCAATATTGGAGGCAACACAACCATCTCGCAATGGACCTCCCCCTGGCGCGGACTCGAAGCGCTTGCCGATTACCGAAACGTCGCGCTCGGGTTGGCCGTACTATTCCTCTCTCGCGTGCTCGGTCTCGAATATTTTATGAACGCAATCGATGATACCTGCATCCGGAATCGATCGACACGGCACCTGACGTTAAACGCCATACCGTTTGTCATCTGTTTCCTCGTCTTCCTCATCAGCATTCTCCTCTCAACAGGATGGACCGTAGACCCCACAACAGGGATCATCTCGACAGAACCCTACAAATACTGGCACAACCTTCTGGACATGCCCGTAATACTCATTCTGTTAATCGTCGGAGTAATCGCTGTTCTTTGGGGTATCGCCATCGGAATCTTAAAAAGCAGCAAGCAAGCCATCTGGTTCAGCGGGATCGGCACGGTACTCACCGTTCTTGCGCTGTTGCTCACGGCCGGATACAACAACACCTCTTATTATCCGTCTCTGGCCGACATGCAGAGTTCTCTCACCATTTACAACAGTTCATCGAGTGAATTCACACTCCAGGCCATGAGTATCGTCTCGATCCTGATACCGTTTGTCATCGCTTACATCTGGTATGCATGGCGAGCCATGAACCGAAAACCGATCACCCGTCAAGAAATTGAAACCGAGGATCACCTCTATTAGCTATATCTGAAACAACAGGCACTTCGCAATCACAAATCGTTGCACGAGCCCAAATAAATCTGGAAATATGATCAAACAAATCTTAATGCTGGCCGGATGGATCGTGCTGATCTATCTCTCATACCGGCTCTCGGTCTGGGCAATTAAACGATACGAAAAACACGAACCGAAACCAAGGTCCGAAAACGATTAGCTCTCGGATTACGCGAATATCCCGAACAAACAATCTATCCAAGTCACCCCCACATTGTGCGGTACCAAAAATAAAAATATCCGGCATACTATGTAGGCCGGATATTTTTTATACATCAAAAACTCTTAATCAAAGACGTAACGAAAAACGTCACCAACCAGAATCATCTATTTCCCGATTTCGATCTCAGTAGGCATCAGTTCGTCGGGCAAAAGACCCCATTCCTGATCAACGAATGCATCACTCGAAATGTCCTTGATTGACATCTTCATATATTTGCCCTCTGCCGTGGCTGCCACGGTCCCGTCCGGAAGAATCAACTCGCCAGTACCCTGGAAAAAACGCCCGTGATCGACTGTTATACGACCTATCACTTTCAATTCTTGCTCCAGAGGAACCTGCTTCTTATAACGCGTCGTCAACTCAAGCGTTACTCCCCACACCATATCACCATAGCGTGCACAGATCGCTCGCCCGATCGTTTCGTCGAGCATCGCTCCAATCACGCCCCCATGCATCCGTCCAGGATAACTCTGATGGTAATCCTCCGCAGAGAACACGGCAATCAACTCATCGTCCTCTGTCTCATAAAAACGCGCCCGTAATCCATGGACATTATCCAAGCCACAGACAAAACAACGACGTGAATTATACTGTTGACGTTTGATCTTGTATTTCATCGGTATGCTGCTCTTTTCTCACAAAGTTAATATTTTTTCGGACGGTTCACTCTCCATTTACACACTGCCAGGCATACAATCGCAACAAACCCGAGAAAAAAACCAAACAATTCACTCAGGTACAACAAATCGGGAATTATATTACTTTTGCGCCGTTAACAAACTGCCTAACCGATATGCTTCTGAAAACTATTGAACAGGAGCTATTTTGATGAAAATATTCTCTTCCAATGAAAGGCTTTTATACGATCCTATTGCTCGTTATTTCAAACGTATTCATGACGATGGCTTGGTACGGCCACCTGAAATTCAAAGAAATGAAAGGATTTGATGCGCTACCTCTCATCCTGATTATCCTGATCAGCTGGGGAGTCGCTTTATTCGAATACTGTTTTCAAGTACCTGCCAACCGAATCGGATTCCGCGGCAATGGAGGTCCTTTCTCTCTTGTTGAACTAAAAGTCATTCAAGAAGTAATTTCTCTCACGGTATTTACTCTTTTCGCACTTCTTTTCTTTAAAACAGAAACATTCCGCTGGAACCATCTTATTTCTTTCGCATTCTTAGTATTAGCCGTACTGTTCGCCTTCAAGAAATAGACGTCATCAGTAATCTGCAACTTATTTTTTCAAAAAAATCATCTTATTTTTTGTCTTTTTTGTTTTTCTATTTATTTTTGCAACGAATTCAAATTTGTAATCAATACAAAAATGAACGGAAACGTGCAATCTTATTTACGAGATCGAGGTGTCAGACCGTCAGTGCAACGCATTGCGATCATGAACTACCTGATGACACATCGCACGCATCCGACGGCTGATGAGATATTCGGCGCACTCAGTCCGAATATGCCCACTCTCTCAAAAACAACTGTTTACAATACACTTAATTTGCTGGCGGCACACAAAGCCGTGCTCGTACTCGATATCGACGCACGACAAACTCGCTTCGACGGGGACACATCGCTTCACGCACACTTCCTGTGCAAATCATGTGGAGCAATTCACGATCTCCCGATACCTGAGAAGCTCGGCCATGAACTCGCAGAAACCAGCACAATGCATATTGAAGACATACAACTTCTCTATAAAGGACTTTGTAATAATTGTAACAAAACAGAAAAGTAGTTCTAACATATTTTCACATTTAAACCACACGAAAAATGAAAAAGTTCAGATGCACCGTTTGCGGTTATGTACACACCGGCGATTCAGCTCCCGAAAAATGTCCTCAATGCGGCGTTCCTGCCTCTAAGTTTGTTGAGATCGAAGAATCGAACGAAGCCCTTACTTTCGCTGACGAACATGTAATCGGCGTTGCCAAAGGCGTTGACGAAGAAGTACTCGAAGGATTGAAAGCTCATTTCATGGGCGAATGCACAGAGGTAGGTATGTATCTGGCAATGAGCCGTCAAGCCGATCGCGAAGGATATCCCGAAGTGGCCGAAGCTTACAAACGTTTTGCTTGGGAAGAGGCTGAACATGCTGCTAAATTCGCAGAATTACTGGGTGAAGTGGTATGGGATACGAAAACAAACCTCAAAGCCCGGATGGAAGCTGAATGCGGTGCCTGCGAAGATAAAAAACGGATCGCTACTCGCGCTAAACAGTTGAATCTTGACGCCATTCATGACACTGTACACGAAATGGCTAAGGACGAGGCCCGCCATGGAAAAGCTTTTGAAGGTCTGTACAACCGTTATTTCAAATAGGGCGTAACAAACTACAGCAGATAAAACTGCTAAAAACAATGAAGAGAAACCGGTGTCGGTTTCTCTTCATTGTTATTCCATCTACAGGTAGACAAATTACATATCACGGCAAGGATTTTGTACCACACACTTCAGGTGACTGCAAGAACAGGCCAGTTATTTTAGGTTAGTGCAACAAAGGAGAGGAGTAAAATTCTCTCCTTTGTTGTAGGTATAACCCAGTAACCTGATATATATTCCTGAATATGCGCTGTTTTCACATTTAAATCATACCTCAATACCGTGTCTTGTCCTCCTTAGAAGCCCACAGACGAAAAGGCAGATCAAAATCGGCCATCTCCATATGAACTGACGGTATGCGTCGCCGCTCAGGCGCCAAACCAATCTCATCATATATCAACGAATCATCGAATCCCGCATCTGCTGCATCATGCCGTGACGCCGCATAATAGATCTTTTCGATACCCGCCCAATATGCTGTACTCAAACACATCGGACAAGGTTCACAGGAAGTGTACAATTCACACCTATTAAGCCGAAAAAGATGCTGTGCGGCACATGCTCTGCGAATGGCAACTACCTCGGCATGGGCAGTAGGATCACAATCAAGCGTCACATTATTACTCCCCTCCGCAACAATCTGACCTTCACACACTACCACTGCACCAAAGGGACCACCACCCGTCGCTACACTCGCAGCAGCCAACTCCAAAGCCCGACGCATAAATCGCTCTTCCATAGTCTACCTATATGATTCTTCAAAAATCTGCAAAATCGCCTCATCGGTCAAAGGCACTCGATCCATCGAAAATAGGCCACCCATTGCATGACGAGCCAAAGCTGTCAGCAGAGGAAAATCAGCAGGCTTAATTCCATAATCAGACATTCGGAGATCTACTACTCCACACGCTCGCTGCAAACTTTCCAATGCACTCACAAATGCATAGGGTCGCTCTTCTTCAGGCAATGCATCCACATCAACTCCCAGGTTACGGGCCATCTCCGTCATCCGATCCGGAACAAGGGCCGCAAAATGGCGATAATAGGCAAGAGAGATCATGATCAAGCCCGCCCCATGAGGCAATGTAGGCGCAACACCGCTCATCGCATGCTCCAACGAGTGCTCCGACGTACAACTCGACGTTGACTCTACAATCCCGGCAAACGTATTTGCCATCGCTACCTGTGACCGCGCTTCGATATTCCCGCCATCAGCCACGGCTTTCGCCAAATAATCATAAATCAATCGCATACTCCGCAAGGCAAACATATCACTCACTGGATTAGCTATCGATGCGATATAACCCTCAGAGGCATGAAAAAAGGCATCGAAACCTTGATAGGCTGTCAATTGTGGCGGCACGGAAACAATTAATTCAGGATCAACAATCGACAGTGTCGGGAACATTAAATCTCCTCCATATCCGACCTTTTCCTGATTGTCATCGTGCGTAATAACCGCCCATGGATCCGCTTCTGTCCCAGTACCAGCCGTTGTCGTAATGGCAATCACAGGAAGCGCCCCATTCATTACAGGGCGACCTAATCCACTACCTCCTTGCACATAATCCCAGTAATCCCCCGGATTACATGCCATGAGTGCTATACATTTGGCAGAATCGATCGCGCTTCCTCCACCCAGACCTACGATAAAATCGCATCCGGTCTCACGGCATAAGGCAGCGGCCTCCATCACATGACTCTTGATCGGATTGGGCAACACCTTATCGAATACAACGGATTCCACACCCCCATTCTGCGCCAACAACGCAATCACACGATCCAAATACCCGTACTTTTTAACCGACTTACCGTTCGTCGTGACGATCAAGGCTTTCTTGCCAGGTAAGGCAACACGCGCCAATTCGTCGAGTTTTCCCGCACCGAACAATATTCGGGTCGGTAGATAAAAATCAAAACAACTCATTGTTTTATTATTTTAAGTTTACTTTCCATGCCGATGACAGGGAGTCTCTGACTGAGCCCCTACAGGATGAACTGCAAAATAGCGAGACGCCTCGTCATATCCAATCTGATATATCTCTTTATACTTACGAAAATCCGAAACCGCATAACGCTCCAGTGCCGGGAACATAATATAATCGTCACACATAGCGACTCTCGACCGCTGCATTTGTTTCATCATCGCTCCGTAATACCGTTTGAGCATATGGGTCTTGTCTGTTACAGCCGGCACCTCACCGATATCCTGCACATCAATACCGATCACATGGCGGCACACATCGCGCAACGGTTCAACGGGCAAATTATTCATCACCCCTCCGTCTACATAGATAGTATGATCGATCACCTCTGGCACAAACACCAATGGAATCGACATAGAAGCCAATACATAACTGATCAAATTCCCCCCTCTTCCTACTACGAGCCAATCGGGCTTACATATATCGACCACACTCACACAAAAACGGATTTTCAACAAATCAAAACTATCGTGCGGGATCAACTCATACAACATACGCTTGATCTTGTCGTGCCGCGATATACCTTGTGCTCGAAGACTCGACGTCGAGGTTTTAACGATATGAAACAAATCATATAACTTATAATCCTCAGACAACCGCAATATATCGGCTGGCGTATACCCCTCGGCAAACAACACACCTATAATAGCACCCACACTGGCCCCGGAGATAAAATCAGGACGCACGCCACATTCGCACATGGCCTGCAACGCCCCTATATGGGCAAAGCCCAAAGCGCCTCCGCCACTAAGACACAAACCTATATCGAATTTGTATTCCTTTTGCTGCAACATCGATTTCCCTCTCAAATATATATATTGTACAACATGGCTCAATACAGATCAATATACTCATAACTGTTTCCGCATGCCTCAAGATAACGACGGAAATCATCTTGTGAAATTACCACTGTAGCCGTGTTATCGTTCGGATGAAATGCTAACCAAGGAGATTCTTGCAAATTCTTATCCAAAAATAAGTGCACATGATTCTCTGTATCATTGATCAAACCAAACGGCGAAACGGAACCGGGCTTGAGTCCCAAATAACGATCCATGCGCTGCTCGGAAGCAAACGACAACTTCCCCTGTCGTAGTCGATGCTCAAGATCATGGATCGCCAAATCGTGATCGCAGTCGAATACAACCAGATAGTGGCGATTGCCTTTATGATTCCGAAAAAAAAGATTTTTACAATGACGGGCTTCGGGAATCTGCTTCCAATACTCCCGCGCAATCTCGATCGTCGGTGCTTCAGGATGATCATAACACCTGTATGTGATACCCAAACGATCAAGAAAATCAAAAACAACTTGTCTACGTTCCATAATCGTGAAAGATACATTTTTTTCAAGAAATCACCAAACACCTACAGGAACAACTCAGCCCCAACCAATTTATTGCCTACCTCGGTCAGTGCGCAAAATCAACAAAACACCTAAATCCCCCAAAGATCACCTCATATATAACTGATAATATGATAAATAACCCAACAAAACCATCCAAACAAAATGTATAATTTATATTGCAATTGAAAAAATTTTAACATACGTACACTTTCTCAAGAAAATGATATATATTTGTGCCGTAGAAGCGTGGTTTATTTTTTGTAACATCGGATACTTTTCAATCGCCACTTCAAAAACAAGTGAATCAAGTAAGCCGAAACTACGTGTTCTCCGCACGTCACACAAAGTTCAGACAACACACAAAAAGCCAAACCCGCAACATAAATTGGAATTAAAATTTTAACATAACGACAATATGAAAATCGTTGGCGAACCTAAGGCATTCCTGAGCAACGAAGCCCTCCAGCTTCTTAATCTCTACGAATCGCTCGGCGAGCGGGCCGAAATATTTCTCCCCCGCCACATCTACGACAACCTGACCAGTTTCGTCAGCCTCTGCATGGAGGAGCCAGATGATCCTGCAAAACAACAGGCCGAAATCAACCGATACCTGCTCAAATTCCGTGAGGATATACCCGGATATACCCACGTATCGTTGATGCTTATCCCGCATAACAATTCAAAAGCATTCGAACTAAGCGCAAAACGTGGTGCTTTCGTCAAAAAAATCGACTCCCTCGTCGATACCGACGGGACCACTCCGGAACAAAAAGCACTTCTCAGCAATATTCGTGCAGGACACGACCTTTCGGTCGGCACCCCGCCTGTCAATAGTTCCCATATCGAGTTCATGTCGCAACTCCAACTCGGAGGCCATGTACGCGATTTGAGAAAATATCGCGACGTGATCGGCGTAACTGGCGATATCAACGAGGCCCACTGGAACTACCTGATGGATACGCTCGAGCAGATGATCAGCCAAAGCACGCACTATACGACCAATGCTGAAAAGAGTGACTTCCTGAACCGCACGAAATGGACCGTCAACTTCAAAGGCTTGAACGGCATGATTCGTACCGTAGTATCGGGGAACGCTGACAAAGCTGTTGAGCTACTCCGAGGCGACGTATTCAATCCTTCGTCCGTAGTGGTTTGTGAAAGCCCTGCTCCCGAAGAACTCTACGAACAAATGACCGCCGATACGACTAGCGTTTTCGTGGTCAAGGTAAAACATGCCCGTATCAACCACTACTCCGGACCCAAATGGTTCCCGCTGCTCACCCGCCTCGTGATCGTCGACGACTCGAAAGAATCTCGCAGTTCGAACACTTCACTCGTGTTCTGCTTCCACAACGGAATCATCAACACACTGAACAAAGTTCACACGAAAAAACTCGGCTCCCCGGCGAACACCCAACTCAACCTGCGTCTGATTCTCGAAAACGTCAACGAGAGATATCTCAAAGAATTCCGCGAAAAAATCGAGGCCCAGATCGACACGTATGCCGCAGAATTGAGCCGTATGCTTATCGAGCAAACCGGCACGGAAACCGATATCGAAAAACGCATCGCACTTTTCCAACTCGACGCATTCTCGCGCCAGCTCGTACAGGACAAATACTCTCTCGAGAAATTACGCGACTTCATCTTCTTCCTCGAAAACTGCCACAAGCAGGAAACCAAGCAGGTACAGACTCAGGAACTGATCGATGAGTTCGAAAGCCGGATGAAACAATACTTCTATTCGGGCAATCCGTATATCGACATCGTGACGATCCTCGAAGGAGGCGGCCGTAATCAGATCCGTACTTACGGACAATACCTGCAAAGCAAACCATTCTCAAATCTGAACGGGAAGATACGCTATGCATGCAGGTTAATCCTCGACATTATCCCGAGTTGCTACGAACGGACTCTGAAAAACCACTTCCATAAAAATTTCGGGATCAATCTCTTCCTCGAGAAATACCAGGAATATCTCGCAAAGGTTGACAAAAATGCCGACAACAAGGGCCGATTCGAGAAATTCCTCATTGACCTCGGGATCCGCGACAAATATTTTGCGCTAGGTGAAGAAGACAAGGATATCGTAAAGAACTTCCTCTCGGGCCTTGGCAATATCGACCAAACCTCGGTATCGGATTCTGTACAGATGATTATCCGTGACCTGCTTTTCAACCCGAACGGCAGGCCAAGACCCTATATCATCTATAACGGGGTACAGGCATGGGAATACAAAGACCTGTTGCCCGATGATGTATTCGATATCAATCCATTTGATATCGAAATCGAAAATCTCCCTGACGGACGCCTCGCATATGACCGACTGATCCAACGGTTGCAACGCATCAAATCGACACTCTCTCTGTTCGACGAAAGCGGTTCGCTCTGGGATCTCTTCTGCGAAAACACCACTATTCTGATCAATGATCCGAATAACCCGACGGGATACACCGATTTCAACAGTGAGGCGGTAAATAACTTCCTGCGCTTCATGAACAGTTGTAAAATCACACTGTTCCTCGACGAGGCCTACGCAGAAAGTGTCAAGATCGAAGACAAGGAAATGCCTAAATGGCGGACCATGTCTCGGTATATCATGAACAATATCGGCGCACAGAGCAGAATCAAAGCAGTGTCGTCGCTGTCTACCACGAAGAATCTCGCGGCTACAGGAGAGCGTCTCGGAGCTATTGCTGCCACACCTCAGGCAGCGGAATTCGCCAAATTCGCCCGCTCTTGCAATCGCGCAGAACACGGGAACAACAACTCGCTGCTGATCCTCAACAACTCACTCGAAACAGCTCAGGTTGCCAAAAGCATCAAAGACCAGATCGAAGCCGAGTTACCGAAGAACGCTTCGCGCAGCAAAATCAAACAAGCGCTCGTACGCTTCATCGTTCGCCAAATCGAAAAAACACAACAATACAACGAAGAAAGTCGGAACAACCGCCAACTGCACAAAACAGCCGGATTCGAAGGTTCTCCGCTATACCTCTTCCTGCTTGACGAACTCGTCGCACTCGACAAACTCGACGTACTGGGGCTGCCTGACGACTTTAAATACAAGAACGAACCGTTCTTCTCATACTACCAAAGTAAGTTGGTAGCCAACCTGAATCGTTTCCGCGTAAACAAAAATTTCCGCAGCGAATCGCTCAAACGACTCAAGATGGCCAAAAAAGTCGCAGCTCAGATGATCGAAACATACCATGCTGAGGGTAAAATTGAGGCTATCAATTCAGACGGATCATACCTGTTCAACTTCCGCATCGTTGGCAACCCGCCTTATGCTGACCTTCTGGCATTCTGCGGTGCTTTGGCCCAACACCGGGGTATCGCTACCGTCCCCTACTCGACCGGATTGGTGCGCTTCGCACTGGGTGGATACATCAGCGCCTCGAAAGAAGGCATGAAAGTCTTTACGGCCGAAATCGAAGACGCATTCTCGATCTTTATCAAATACTGGCTCCAGTTTGCCGATCTCCGTGCCGACGCATCCAATAAGGATGTATCGACCGATGCCCTGCTATCTCGTATGTTTGCAGACGAGAAAGACCAAGACTTTATCGAAAGCGTAATCGCCGATTACGCTCATTCGGCGCAATACAAAAAAGACAAAGCTCCGTCACTGCAAATACGCGACGTACGTTCACTATACCACACCTCGCCGGAAAAGAGCGGCGTCACGATCACAACGATCGGACGGTCGGCTAACTCCGTGATCGAAATGCACGGTGACATCGTCGGTTCTTGTCGTGATGTTTTCGAGTTCATCAAAAGTCCAGCCTTCACAAAAATTTATGAAAATCTGTTGGCCCAGATTTACAAAAGGATTCCAGCCCTCGCTGACCTTGACTTCAATACCGTCAGCTCGCGATACAGCAAGGCCGTGATCTTGAAGTACATCACCAACAAAAAGACTTTCCAGCCCAACCATCACGTATTGGACAATCCCGAAGAAATGAACATCATGCGGGAAGTTCTGATCGAAATGGAAAACCTTCTCTTCTCGGACAGTAAAATGAAGATCCTTGCGATCAACGCAACTGGAAACCCCGAACTGGACAAGGCAAAACTGGAAGGTATCAATTCGATCCTCAAAAAATACATTCGAGAAATCCTCCTCCATTTTAACCTTCCGTTCGAAAAAGAGAGTCTCGAACCAAGCCGCCGCGAAATTATCCGTGTCGCTGGTGAATGTTTCGAAACCGTAACAGGAATCAAACTCGAAGAGCTTAATCTCAACATCTGGATCGACGAATTCGTACGGAATCTACGTGACCTGCCCGAGTTCAAGGAGGTACCCCTCTCTCAAAAGAGTATCGGATATATCCTCGACATCATTGCGGCTGGAGTCAACGGAGCCCAGGAGGTACCCGACAAAATCCTGTACCTATACCTGCTCAACAACGACAACTCGTTCTATAAAATGGTATGCGGCAAGTTGAAATATTTCAACGACCGCATCAACGAGTGTGAAGACGGTGAATTGAAAATGTTCACCGAAGAGTTTGTGACGAGTATGATTCCTTCGCAATTGCAGGACATCAGCAACTATATCATGCGCAAACGCGACATCAAGATCGCCGAAAGTGAAATTTACGCGGTCAGCCGTCGCGTGGTGAGATTCTATATCAGCATGATCAAACGAACTCGGGGTACCGATTACCACAAACGTTACGCCCACACATTGGTACGGCTTGTCGAAACTGCATTCCGCAAACAAAATTCCAGCGTTAACGAGATGGTACAGCATGGCATTTCAATCTACAAAGGATTCGAAATGGAAAACAAGACCCTCGAAACGTTTGACGGCGGCCGAATCAAGTGGATCAACGAACTGATGAGCAAATGCGGTGTCATCTCTTCGGAACAACCCGTACAAGAACATACGCGTATCGTCACCGACGCGAAAAAACGGGAATACCCATTCCACAAAATTGACCGTATCGAACTCAAAAAACGCGAAAACGAGAATAGCGAACATCCGCTCGACTATATCAGATACATCAACCTGCGACCGGATTCGTCGTTCTTCTCAGACAGATTGGCCCGTTTCGTCGCCAATATGGACTCGGACGACTATCGTTGTAAGGTCGTAAAACACGGTATTGTCAAAGAGTTGGTCATCTTCCAG
>CASDSC010000066.1 GCA_949283215.1 uncultured Alistipes sp.
ATCTGGCTGACGGAACCTACGTCTATTACGTCCACTCCTATGCGCCGGAACTCGGAGCCGATACAATCGCAACGACTACATACGGCATCACATTCAGCGGTGCTATCGCACGCGACAATTTCTTCGGCACCCAGTTTCACCCCGAAAAAAGCGGACGCGCGGGCGAAATCATCCTACAAAACTTCTTGAAACTATGATTACCATCATACCGGCCATAGACCTCATCGGAGGAGAATGCGTCCGCCTCTCGCAAGGCGATTACGACCGTAAAACCACCTATTTCAAAGATCCACTCGATGCGGCCAAACGATACGAAGCCATCGGAATCAAACGACTCCATCTCGTCGATCTCGACGGGGCAAAAGCGGCGGCTCCCGTAAACCTCAACGTACTCCGACGCATCACGACCAACACGACCCTCGAGGTACAGTACGGTGGAGGGATCAAAAATGCCGACGCCCTGCGCGCAGTCTTCGAAAATGGAGCAACACGTGCGATTTGCGGCAGCATTGCGGTCACGCAGCCCGAAAAAATGGCGGCATGGCTCGAAGAATTCGGACCGGAACGCATCGTTCTCGGTGCCGACGCAAAAAACGGCCGGATCGCCACGCACGGTTGGCTCCAGAAATCGGAAATAACCATCGAACAACTGATCGAGAAATTTATCCCACAAGGCCTCTCGCAAGTCATCTGCACCGATATTGCCAAAGACGGTATGCTGCAAGGACCCACCTTCGATCTGTATGATAAGTTACAAAACAAATACCCGGCAGTTGAAATTACGGTCAGCGGAGGGATCAGTTCACTCGACGATATCCTGCGTCTCGACAAGGCCGGCATGCGGAGCGTAATCGTGGGAAAAGCTATTTACGAAGGACGTATCACTCTTCAACAACTCGAACAATGCTTGCAAAACGAATAATCCCCTGCCTCGACATCAAAGACGGGCAAACGGTCAAAGGAATCAATTTCCTCGGACTGCAGAATGTGGGTGACCCGGTCGAACTCGGACGCCGCTACGCGGACGAAGGTGCCGATGAATTGGTCTATCTCGACATCAGTGCGACCCTCGAGGGACGAAAAACATTCGCCCAACTCGTCGAGAAAATTGCGGCCAACATCAATATCCCGTTTACCGTGGGCGGTGGAATCGGATCTGTCGACGACGCAGGGCTACTGCTCAAAGCAGGTGCCGACAAGGTGACCGTCAACAGCGCGGCCGTACGGAACCCTCAACTCATCAGCGACATCGCGTCGCGTTACGGCAATCAGTTCGTCGTCGTGGCAATCGATGCCAAAACGATTGACGGCCGCTGGGTCGTAACCACTCACGGGGGCAAAAAACCTTCCGAACGGGAACTCTTCTCCTGGGCCAAAGAGGCTGAAGACCGTGGAGCCGGGGAAATCCTTTTCACATCGATGGATCACGACGGCACCAAAAACGGATACCCGTGCGACACCTTCGCCCGTCTCTCCGAAATGCTCTCAATCCCGATCATTGCTTCGGGAGGTGCAGGAAGCGTCCAGGATATTGCCGAAGTGCTGACAACGGGGAAAGCCGATGCCGCCCTCGCTGCAAGCATTTTCCACTACGGAGAAATCGCAATCCCCGATCTCAAACGTCAATTAGCCGAACAAAACATTAATGTAAGATTATGATACCATTCAGCGAACTCAACGCCGCAAAAAACAGCGACGGATTGATCCCGGCTATCATCCAGGATCAAAATACCCTGCAAGTATTGATGCTGGGATATATGAACGAAGAGGCTTACAACAAAACCGTCAACGAGGGTAAAGTTACCTTCTGGAGCCGCACCCGTCAAAAACTGTGGACCAAAGGAGAAACCAGCGGAAACTTCCTCTCGGTCGTGTCTATCGCCGTCGATTGCGACCAGGATACCCTCCTGATCCGAGCCATCCCCGCCGGTCCCGTCTGCCACAACGGAACCAAAACCTGTTTTGCAACCAGTAAAGACGAACCCGAAACAGAAGGTTTCATCCGCTATCTGCAAAGCGTCATCGAACAACGTCACCGCGATATGCCTGAAGGTTCATACACCACACACCTCTTCACCAAAGGAACAAACAAAATGGCCCAAAAAGTGGGTGAAGAAGCGGTGGAAACAGTAATCGAAGCGGTGGATGGCAATGACGAACGGCTGATTTACGAAGCATCGGATCTGATCTACCACCTGCTCGTACTGCTCGTTTCAAAAGGATATTCAATTGCGGATCTCGAGAAAGAACTCTATTCTCGCCACAAATAAATCGGTGAATACACTGTGCAGTTCCCTTCGATAATGTATTAAAACAGGATCTTGGGCTAATATGCCACACAAAGGAAGATCATATGATTTCCCAAGACAGACAATGGGTTTGTCTCCTGACATAGATCGATGCTGCATGCGTGTACTGCAAACGGTATGGAGTTCAAAGGAATGACGACTGCAATGACTCAGATTGCTGTCACTCAACGGTCCCTTTACTGAAAAAACGCTGCGTCCCTATATTTAGGCGCAGCGTTTTTGACGGAAAAACAGACAGAATAAACATCATCTCATACTCTGAATAAAAAGCAGCGTCTGATCCCCCACCCAGAAACAAACGCTGCTACGTCCCACAAGGGACTCTCATCCAAACCTCATATCAAATCTCACCGCACAGAAAGCTGCATACGTTGCGTCTCTGATATCGACGATGGAACCGATTGCGAAGACGTCAGGCTATAATCCCCACTGACGGAGTGGTGATAACCCTCATAATCGGTCCAACTCAACGTTACTTTTATCTTATCCTTCCCTACAGGCATCAGATCAGACAGATCAAAGGATACAACGCCCCAACCATAGGTCGCCCGATGCTCCCCATAATCATTGTGACGTAACTCCACAAACAACTCCTGATCCGTCGAACGTGTATCGTCATACACCAAACTGATCAAGTGAGCCACATTGGAATTGACTGCATATTGTATCGAAAAATAGATATTCAGATATTTACTTCCGAACCAGGCATCGCTGACTACAATCGGATCGTAGCCTACACTATCCGCGCGATGAGGGAAATCGGCATCAAGAAAACTTTGTGATATCGAATTCTTGGTCAATACGTCGTACAACGCGTGCAACCGAATAGCAAGACCTCCATCTCGTGCCCCCAAAATTGTATAATTGGCCAATACGCGCTGTCCGTCCTCAACCTCGTGACCACCAGTCTGATTCACATCGACATATAGCATTGTACCGTCATCGCGTACTATATCAAAATCATTTTGTGATCCGCGAATCTCTCCATAACTGGCTACGTACCGCTCTCCATCATCAGTATCTTTACATCCCGTAAAACCCACCGCCAATAATCCAATCGTAGCGATCGACAGAAGTGCGCCCCGTAATAGTTGCTTCTTTGTCTTCATAATATTTGTATTTATTTTAGTAATTTCGAATCATCTATTTTTAAGATGTAATCCACGCAGGAAACGTTGCATCCCTGCTTCAGAAATCAAAACGGAAACCTGCCCGCACACTGAAATTCCAGGGATGCTCGGTACGGTAACTTTCTGGCTGGTTACTCTCCGCATAATAGTGTACTCCTGGCTCCAAATAAACTGAAACAGGTCCGGCAAAACGATACGAACCTCCGAAACCCAAACCTGCGGAAAATTGCACGTCGCCACGGTCCAAGTCTATCCGCTCAGCTTCACCGAATTCACCATTCATACTGCCTACCCGACGTTCCTGAATAGCAGACACGCACTGTTCTAGCATCACTCCTCCCCGCGCAAACAATTCAAAACGCCGGCGCTCGAATACTGTATACACCAGTGAAACTGGCAGCCCAAGATAATGTAGCTGTTGTTTAACACGATAATCAAACATTCCATTTCTGTTCGCCTTCGCATTAGATTCAAGATAGGTATAAACAATACCCATCTCGAGACCAAAGCGTGTCGCAAAACGCCAGCGACCAGTAACGCCCGCAGAAATGGGCATCTTGTGGTCAAGACTAATATTTGGTCCTGCAGAGGAAGATGCATATATGTGTTGCCGGTCATACTGCTCTTCGATACCTATCTCTCCCATCATCTTTGTCGCTGAGGCCCCGGTACGATTGATCTCACTCGTACCGCCCAGGCCAGATGCATATACTCGCATAGCCCAATTATTGTTGTTGCCGGATGCTAAATGACCATCAGACTGGGCAACAGAGCGTTTTTGACGACGAGTATGTGTTTGCGATCCAGCATCCGAAGCTCGCAACGTACGAGAATCAGAAGCAGCAAACTCATCGGCCTCCCATACATGGGACCGCACAGACGAATAACGATGATCACGAGCCACTTCTTCCGAAACCGCTTTCGTCCGTTGAACAGAAACTGGTTCGGATTGGATATGGGCAATACCCTGCTCCCTCTCTCCCTCCGACACAGGATCAGCAATATGACTCGGTGGAATTTGAGCTGTAGTCTCGACAACAGCGGCTGATTGTACTGCTACCGCCAAGACAGGAGACCCATTTGAAGCAGATTCAATACCAATAACCGATTCGTCAGAAGAGGAGCTTGCAGACTCTTGATCCCGTTCTGTTTCTAATACAGTTCGATTCAGCTCAGATAACGTAGAAGCAACTTGATCTCCCGCTTGCGAGATCTGATCGTTCTTTGCAATAATATTGTCGATGATAGATTCCGAACGATCAACATATTTTTCACCATAGGGTACATTTTGTTGCGTTGTATCATCATTCGGAACGGGGAGAAGTTCCGTTTCAAGTATGGGTTGTCTACTTTCCACATAATATAAGGAGCCCACAACCCCGGCGATCAATATTCCTCCCAATAAAACAGCTGCAGCCATATATCGCATATGGAGTCGCCGACGAGACAGTGATACAGACTGGCGATCTGAAGCGTCGCGTAAAGCCATCTCTGCCTCTATCCGCTTCCACAAATCAGCCGGAGGACCGATCTCCCCATCCAACTTTTGCTTCAACAACTCGTCAAAACGATCTCTTGACATAATCGAACTGATTTTCTATTTGTTTCATAAAAAACGTCCTCTCATCACCACAAACCTCAAAATACTCACATTCGGACTCCCGGAGTATCGTTTACATTTCCTCCGCCAACCGCCATGCGTTCCGATGCTTCCCGCTGACGCAACATGGCCAGCAAACGATTTCGCGCCCTTGAATACTGAGACCGAGACGTATTCTCACTAATATGCAGGATCTCCCCAATCTCCTTATGCGAATAGCCTTCCACGGCGTACAAATTCAGAATCACCCGATATCCTTCCGCCAAATGATCTAACAATCCAAGCAGCTCATCGGCCGACATCCGATCCAACACTGTTTCATCTCGCGCCTCAAGCGTACGACTCTCACTCACATCCTCTGTACCGAAAAATGGTCGCTCCCGACGTAAATAACCCAACGCCACATTGACAAAAATGCGCCGGATCCAACCCTCAAAAGATCCTTCTCCCCGATACGACCCTATTTTGGTATAGATTGTGATAAACCCATCATGTAACAGATCATATGCAGTCTCTCGATCACGGACATAACGCATGCATACGCTCAGCATTTTGCCGCCGTATCGCTCATACAACTCCCGTCGGGCCATCGCATCTCCTACCCGACACCCTGCAATGATCTCCTGCTCTGTCAACGTCTGCTATTCGAGATTCTTTTTTATAGATGCATCACGGTAAGATATTGTTGCACCGATCTAACATTTTTACCCAAAATCACTATCTTTGGACCGGATTTCGATCCAGAACGACAAAATACAAATTTTAGCGCAATGACCAACAAACCGAAAATAGGGATTGCCAGCGACCACGCAGGCTATGAAATGAAAGAATTTTTGGTGGGCTATCTCGACAGCTTGGGATACGAGGTATACGACTTCGGGTGTAACAGCCCGGAACGGTGCGACTATCCAGACTATGCCCATCCGCTGGCCGAATCTATCGAAAAAGGAGAAGTCCCGACGGGTATCGCTCTTTGTGGAAGCGGCGAAGGGGTGGCCATCACGCTTAACAAACACCAGGGGATTCGGGCTGTCCTGTGCTGGATACCAGAACTCGCCAGACTCGGACGTGCACACAACAACGCAAATGTTTGCGCTCTTCCTGCCCGATTTATCGACAATACGACAGCCTCCGAAATCGTTGACACCTTCCTCAACACCCCATTTGAAGGTGGTCGCCATGAAGCCCGAATCCAAAAAATTCCGGTACATTCAGAAAAATAATTGAAGAAAGTTCCTTCTCTATATTGGACACAGAGAACAAAACTAAGAGAAAGTTTGATGACGAGTCCGATGGACGGAGAGTAACAAATAACTGCATCCAGCAAAAAAACAGTCAAGCTGTTACTCCAAGAACATCGCTATCAACCCTGTCCGACATCAAATTCGGGGAAAAATAAAAATGCCGCGTTTTACACGCGGCATTTTCTTATATAAAACATATATCAAGGGATACACTCCCAACTCAGACTAAGCTCCCATAGCATCGTTGCCAAACACGTCCCCTTGATGTTGTGAAATCCTTTCTTCTATCTCGGGATCACATATTCCACCTCTTTGAACAAATAACGGCACACCGTTCCGTCTTCGTGTTCCAGCAACAACTCACCCGAAGGCGCTACACTACGGATAGTCCCCCGGAAACTTGCACCACCAGGAAGACGATATGCACATAATTCATCTCTACGATACAACCGTTCGTGGTAGACCCGGTCGATTTCGGTCAGATCGTTCTCGCGCAACTGCCGATAGCGAATATTGAACAAATGGTAAAATTCGTCGAGTAACGGCAAACGGGCCCTCTCAATACCCGTCTCGAGCCGCATAGAAGTTGGGATCACCGTCATCGGCCCGAACTCGGTCTGGTTAACATTGAGCCCGATGCCCGCTATACTGCGCGAGAGCATCGCCCCCTGCACATCATGCTCTATCAACGTCCCGACAATCTTCCGGTCGCCTACATAGATATCGTTTGGCCATTTAATACGTGCAGCAATACGGTGTCTGATCAGCAAATCGGACAACGCAACGGACACTGCCTTCGACAAATAGAACTGACGTTCGGCAGGAAGAAAATCCGGCTCTAACACCAAGGAAAAAGTCAAATTCTCTCCCACAGCACTTTCCCATCCGTTGCCTCGTTGGCCACGCCCGGCTGTCTGATAATCGGCCACGATCAGATCTCCATCTCCATAACCCTCTTCTCGTGCCACATCATTGGTCGAACTTACCGTTGGCAAATAGGTAAATCGGACGCCCCGACGCGCTCTCACTCCATCTATCAATCGATCAATCATAATCCTGAATATTTTGTGCACCCTCAGAAATGTGTACGATCACATCGGCCAACAACTCGACATGTGTCACCAAATCAGTAAACACTATCGCAGCCCGATAATCCGATTCGTCCTCTTCCTGATAATGCAAATATTTATCTTTCAACTCCGTGCGCAATGCGTTAATCCGTGACTCGATATCTGCGGCTTGAGACATGCCCGTCGGACTTGTTTGCCCCCGATCCAAATTGGAAAGCATCGTTTCGAGCGCTTCGTCCACCAAATCAAACATCCCATTCAGATCGTCTCGCATTCGTTGCGTAAACCATATGCGCTTCTCCTTCTTCGACCGAAGCAACTTCGCTATACTGTACGTACTCTCCGACAGAACCTCAAGATCAGACACTAACCGAAACATCGTCTGCATCCCTCGTTTTGCTTCTCCGTCCGCACTCGACTCCATCGCATACGAGAGGTACGTCACATACTCGCTGCGAAAACGATTATTCTCTGCTTGCTCGGCCTCTAGTTCCGCTACCAGCGTATCAAATCGCTCGCCATTCGTCTCCCGGAACAGATTTCTTACCCGCGCGAACATTCGAGACACGCGACGTGCGTATTGGCGCAATTCGCGCTGCGCTTGTATTGACGATATCCCGTCCGTCGACATCAATGCGGACCCAATATGCAACCGTACTGCCCCCCCCGATTTACCCGGGATAAGACGTGTAACGACAGAGGCAAGCTGCGGTATAAATCCAATCAACAACAACGTATTGATCGTATTAAACAGTGTATGATACAAAGCCAAGGCTACAGGTCTAGCTCCGTTTGATACAATCGGCGAAGCCCCTCCGACCGATGTAAACAATGCATCGAGACCTTCCGTGGCCACGGGAATCAATGGCAAGGCCCAACAAACTCCAAACAGGTTAAATAGAGTATGCGCCAATGCCGTCCGCCGCGCATTCGCGTTGGTTACACTTGCTGCAATATTCGCAGTTGATGTGGTTCCCACATTTTCACCCAGAATCATGGCCAAACCACAATCGAATGGAATCCACCCGTTTGCACACATAATGATCGTCAACGCAATCGTGGCACTCGAAGACTGGATTGCAATCGTCATCACCAAACCTACACCAAAAAATGCCAATAACGACCAAAAGCCTCGATGTCCCAACGTGCGTAACCAACTTGCAAAATCCTGATCCGTGGTCAAATCCCCCATCACTCCTTTCAAGATCGCAATCGCCAAAAATAACAACGCAAAACCAATCACAATATTACCCACCGCCTTAGTCTTTTCCCTGCGGGCGAATAACATCGGAAAACCCACTGCTATTAACGGGACTGCAGCCAAGCCTAGATCTGTTTCGAAACCAAACAAAGCAATGAGCCACGCTGTAGCCGTTGTCCCTATATTGGCCCCCATCACCATGCCAATGGCCTGCAACAAATTAAGCAATCCTGCATTGACAAAACCAACAATCATCACAGTCGTAGCACTCGACGACTGTATAATAGCCGTAAGAAACATCCCTACCAATACTTGGCGTACGGGCGTTTGCATGACCGACGAAAGGATCGAACGCAACTTGCCTCCCGCAATGCGCTGCAAGGCCTCACTCATCGTTTTCATGCCGAAAAGGAAAAGGCCTAATGCGCCGAGAATTATAAAAATTTGTAACAAAAGTGACTCCGTTTGCATATATCCCACTACCTGCAATAAATCATCCGACATCGCATAATCCATGACCGAATGACCTGCATATAATTAAAACAAGTAAACTAACCCAATGTTCATAGCATCCAAATCTACACATCTCAACTCACCCTCGGATAATTTACGAATATACTAAAAGGAACTTCTCCTCTCAGAGAAATTCCTTTAAGTAATCGTTAAGTCCTTTATTCGTAAATTGTATTCGACTCAATTTCAATACTCAATCTCTGTTCAACCCCTTTCTACGACACGACAGAGACTTTCAATCAACTGCATTGCAAATACATGATTCGAATTTAACAATTCAAGCAATGCCTAAATTGACTCGATATCCTCGGAGGGTCCTTTTTACTTTCGCATAAACTGGTAACTAAACACAAGCGCACCACGCATATTCAACATCTTATATTCCAAATACTTAGAATCACTTCGAAATATATCCTTAAATCCCATCATGAAACGGGCACTCAATGTTAGACGAGGAAGAACAACCCGTTCATAGCCTAAAATCATCCCGGCATCCCATTTGGACAGATAACCACTGAAATCCTGCTCCACCTGATCGCCCGGCAAGACCGGATCATAGTCATTCGGATCATTACTTGACGGATCGGACGTTAGCGTCCCCTTGAGCGGATTGGCCCTAAATCTTCCCCGAATCACATACGAATAATATCCACCAAACATCAAGCGATCCATCCTGCTTGCAAAGGTATAACGCACATATAAAGGAACTTCTATCATTGAAAAGCCCATAGTCGCATCTGTCGTCCCTCGAAAATGTTTAATCAGGCCACTCTCAACATCTTTGAACTGCTGATCAGTTACCCATGCCGTCGCATCAAGGGACACTGTTTTATATGTAGCCTCTATACTGGCCGACCAGCGAGGCGAATAGATAGTCGTCCATGACAAACCCAAAGCCGGGGACAAATGGGGTACCGCACGCATTTTACTCTGCCCCCCGATCTTTCCCGGAGGCCAGGGAGCCGCACCCCCAATATCTATACCACTATGTACTCCGATTACAAACCGCTGTGGTATCACCTGCTGCTTCTTGATACGGCCAGGGGATACACCTTGTACACCCATTACAATGGTCATAAACAGACACAACGTTCCCCAAAAACGACCTTGTATACGTTTACTCTTTCGTATATTCATAATTATATCCGATTATTCGTATATAAGTCTAAGATTATCTATCCGTAATTCGGAATTTTTCGCGCCGACAAATAAATCTCCCTGCCAACTCGAAGCGAAACCTACTGACAGATGTGTGTATGCAGGGTCTGCATCTTCCCCGTACTCCAATGGAATCCGAATCCGCGTCCAAGTTCCGCCCTCTAATGTAATCACATCGTCACCCGAAGACTGCCCCACCTTGACGTAACTCGACGCCACAGGAGTCGCCGTATTATCCGTGCGTGGCTTCGATGTAATCCCGTGATACTCATAAGGCTTATCTGTCTGATCGTAATTAACCAACTCAAACATAATCGACCCCATGTCTCCATTTCCACCTGAATGATACCATACATCAAGTTCCATGGCTACAACGCGTGCCGTCGCCGCAAACGGAACCCCGAACCATGTCAACTTGGGGGGATCGGCTAACGCACCTCCTAAATCAAACTTGAATTCTCCCAGGAAAAGAGAACCCGATGCTATCTTACCCAGCGTCTGACTGGTCTTCATCACAGCTGCCAAATCGCTTCCGCCAGCAAGCCCTTCTCCTGACTGAGTCCCGACTACAAAATTGTTATTGCTCGTTGCCCATGATGCAGGATCCTGCCATTTACCTGTTCCATTATTAACCCACGTAGACATCGAGGAATTGGCAAACTGCGGCTTGCATTCAAGACGAACACTCCATGTACGTGCGTCACCCCCCTCTGAAATGACGGTGATCTCCTTCGTCTCTCGCATCGATCCATATTCAAAATGACCACTCGTACCTGAATTCACCGTAGCCCCAGACGAAACCGTCATCGTATAATCAAACGATTCCACGGCTCCAGCTCCTACCTCGGCTACCAAAGCAACAGTCACGGTAGAAGTCTGTTCATCAATCGACACATATGGGGTAAACGCTGAGGAAAGACCGCTCACGGCAAATGACAAAATCGAATTACCCGTAGCTCGCTCAGGAACATCGAGCACTACGGTCCATACTGCCTCCGTACCGTCCTGTGCCCGTACAGTCACGGGAAGCTCCGCCTGTTCGGTTTCAAAAACCAACGGTTCGGTACCCATCGGCCTATCAGGCAATGTCGCATGATCAGACACTTCTATATGGGGAATCACGGTCAACGGATAACTCGTTTCTGCATCCTCAACCAAATGTAAAGTCACCCGGCGAGATGCAGCGTCAATGGTCACTGGTTCCGATGGATCAAATGATGTCGATTCACGGGGCCGATAACTCTCTATACGGAACGATTCTATCTCACACAATGATGACAACGGGGCCGATTGATCGAGCAGACCCAAACGCCATGTTCGTTGCGTCCCGTCCTCGGCTGTCACGACCATCTTGTGGACTGCTAGCCATCCCTCTTCACCGCTCCATTCGATCGGATCGTCGTAACTGCAAGTCGCCCCGTCCGGTACACCTACCTCAACATCGCGTAACGTCAAATGCCAGGATGCTCCCAAGTCGGTACGCAGCGCTGTCATGGGCAACCATATTTGTGATACGCTAGCATCGATCATGGTAGACGTAACATCGAGCGTCGCATCGTCATTCTCGACTGTATAATTATATGCAAAAGAGGTTATGATCGGAGCATTGTCTTTCCATGCATCCAATCCGATCGACCACTCACGGGCCTCCCGAGCCGCAGGATGGAAAACTACAAAACGTACCGAATCGCCATAATGATTGAAACGCAATGTCGTATCACCTGTAACTCCAGAAAACCAAGCCCCCTCGGCCGCCTCCATATGGACCGTCACATCGAGCGGGAAGGTCACGTCTCCACCATCAGAGGCTCGCACGGACAACTCGATCCGATCATGATCGTTATCCACAAAACGATCGATATCACATCCTGAGGCAATGGCGCTGAACTGATTCTGCCCCCCGAGGACCGAAGTCCTGGCAAGCGCTTCCGGAGCAACACCTTCATCCTGACCACTCACCAAATCGACTGATGCTAAACGTACATCCCACACACGCCGAGCTCCACTCTCTGCCATAACCGTTAGCGGAATCGACATATCTGCATCAGTGAAGGTCATTTCCGTTGCCCCGTTCTCGAACGATTCAAAACGGGCTCCGCCAGAGAGCGCAAATTCGGGTATAAGAGTCACGGGATACGACCCTATCATCAACATGGTCAACTCACTGCTCTCGGCTGTCACCGAAACATCTGCACGCGGCAACATTTCAACTCCGTCCGGCACATGGGCAAATTGCACATCAGGCAGCAAATTATTGTCATCGACCAAATCTGCCGCTTTCGCCGCAATCACATAAGTCCGAGTCAAGCCACTGCGTGCCTGCACCATAAACCGACATACATCATCAATATTTTCCAAGATAATCGGTTCATTAAAATCGACTCCGATCACCCGGTCAATCTCTCCCTCATAACGAACCTGCGCCGTAAATTGGAGTGGAAAATCATATTCCCCATACAGCACAGGGATCACGATAGAATCTTCTCCAATCACAGCATCACCCAACTCTATCGACTCAGGCGCATGATCAAGCACAGTAAATTCAACCACCCGATTCCGGTCACTCAATCCGTCCACATCGGCACAGGCCAACACAAATTCTACGACAGCTACTAAAAATGCTGTCCGAAACAGTTTTAATCTCATAAATCTCGATTTCTCTACGCCGAAATATTAAAGTCACGCAAAGCCTCATTAAGAGAAGTCTTGCGATCAGTCGACTCCTTCCGTTGGCCAATTATCAAGGCACATGGCACATGATATTCCCCTGCGGGAAATTGTTTCGCATATGTCCCAGGGATCACTACCGATCGTGGAGGAACATATCCTTTATAATGGACAGGCTCTGCTCCCGAAACATCAATAATCTTGGTCGATCCTGTTATCACCACATTGGCTCCAAGTACCGCTTCATGACCAATATGTGCTCCCTCAACAATGATGCAACGAGACCCGATAAAACAATGATCTTCCACAATAACCGGCGATGCCTGTAAGGGTTCGAGCACACCGCCAATCCCTACGCCTCCACTCAAGTGAACACCCCGGCCTATCTGCGCACAAGACCCCACCGTTGCCCAGGTATCAACCATCGTTCCACTGTCTACGTATGCACCGATATTCACATATGATGGCATCATGATCACACCCGGAGCCAAATAGGCTCCATAGCGAGCCACAGCTGGCGGCACGGCACGAACTCCCAGATCGGCATAATTACTTTTGAGTTTCATCTTGTCATGAAACTCAAAAGGTCCCGTCTCCATCACTTGCATCTGCTGAACCTGGAAATAAAGTACAACAGCTTTTTTAACCCACTCATTCACTTGCCACGTACCATCCGGATTGGGCGATGCTGTACGTAACCGCCCCTTATCGAGATGTTCAATGACCGCGCGGACAGTCTCTTTTCCTTCCTCATTACGCAACAGTTCCCGATCTTCCCAGGCCTGTTCGATTGCTTTTCTAAGATCTTCTATTGAACTCATATACTTGATTTTTTACTAAAACTCTCCCCCTCCCCGCACAAAAATACGCATTTTTATCTAAACGTGATTTTATACCTCTTTTTCACAAAGCATTCCTCTTGCAGTAATGCGAAAATCACTATCTTTGTCTATAATTCTCAGATCTTTGCTTCTCAACTTATCTTGTCGTCATGAACATAAAAATGATCACCGGCACAGCCATTATCGCCACTGCCTTTTTTTCTAGCTGTCAGGAAACTATGACAATCAAAACATTACCCTATCCTGTCGCCCGTATGGACTCGACTGTCGACGACTACCACGGCACAAAGGTCGCTGACCCATACCGATGGATGGAAGATGACCAATCGGCAGAAATCGCTGCATGGGTCGCAGAAGAAAATGCCGTCACCTCAGACTATCTCGGTCAGATTCCTTACCGAGACGCTATTCGGAAACGTCTGACCGAACTCTGGAACTACCCTAAATATGGAGTACCATCACAAGTCGGGGATGAACTGTTCTTCTTCATGAACGACGGACTCCAAAACCAAAGCGTACTTTACCGTCAAAAAGGTGTAGACGGTACTCCTCAAGTTTTCTTAGACCCAAACAAACTATCGGACGACGGAACTGTTGCCCTAAGTTCCGTATCGTTCTCTTTGGACGATAAATACATGGCTTTTGCAACAGCTGAATCAGGTTCCGACTGGAATGAAATCCGCGTAATGGAGGTTGCTACCGGCCGCGAACTCCCCGACGTGATACGGTGGGTCAAATTCTCGGGAGCAACTTGGGGTGACGGAGGTTTTTACTACAGCCGCTACGATGAACCTACCCCCGGTAGCGAACTTTCGGCTCAAAACCGTTTCCAGAAAGTCTATTTCCACAAACTGGGTACCGATCAGTCTGCTGACCAGCTCATATACGAAGATCCCGAACACCCGCTACGCTATCTGAATGCCGAACAAAGTCGGGACGGACGTTGGTTGTTTATTCTCGGTTCGGAAGGTACTCATGGAACAGAAATCCTTTATAAAGACCGCACATTGCCCGGCGCTGGATTCAAAACGCTATACAAAGGCTTCGAGTACAACTACAGCATCGTACGGTGCCGCGACAACAAACTCCTCGTACTCACAAACGACGGTGCCCCAAACTATCAACTCGTGGAACTCGACCTCACGGCTGCACAACCCACCCCGCGTACCGTGATCGCCGAAAACCCCGAAGTCTTGTTGCAATATGTCACTACGGCTGGTGAGTATCTCATGGCCGTATACCTCGAGAATGCAACAAACAAAGTATACCAATGCACCGCTGATGGACAACGGATCCGGGAGGTCGAACTCGGCGAACTGAGTACCGTAGG